>JAMPGN010000300.1 GCA_023663915.1 Eubacterium sp.
TACTTAAGGAAGGCTATGTTTCCATGGCTATCGCACAGAATCTACTTGTCATGAAGACGGTATCGGGTATGGCGATGGCAGTGGCGGCGGCAGTGGATGCACTCAAGATGGATGAAGTTGTGGGTTGTATTGCAGGCGATAATACGATTATGATGGCGATGCGAAGCGAGGCGGATGCCGCATCGGTTATGGATAAAATCGAGAGAATGATAGAACATTAACAATTATGTATTTGTATGTTCTGCTTATGAGAGGAGCAGGATATGCCCGGAGAGATACATAAGAGGTGAAAAAATGTTACAAAGTTTACATGTGAAAAATCTGGCACTGATTGATGAGACGGAGGTCACGTTCGGGGAAGGGTTGAATATCCTCACGGGGGAGACCGGAGCCGGCAAATCCATTATTATCGGGTCCATTAATCTTGCACTCGGCGCTAAAGCTGACAAAGATATGATACGCACCGGAGCCGAGTACGCTCTGATTGAGTTGGTTTTTATGGTTGACCGAGAGAGTCAAATCGAAGCGATACGCGGGATGGAATTTGAGATGGAGGATGGTCAGATCATTTTGCAGCGCAAAATCATGCAGGGACGAAGTGTCTGCAAAGTATGCGGTGAGACTGTCACGACCAGACAGCTTAAGCAACTGGCGGAAATTCTGATCGATATTCATGGACAACATGAGCATCAGTCGCTTCTGCAGGCGGGAAAACAGTTGGAGATATTGGATGCCTATGCGGGCGACGAGGTGTTCGCCCAAAAGGAAACGTTAAAACAGGTTTATCGGGAATTTCGCCATGCGGTGGATGAATTGTCACAGAATGATGTAGACGAGGAAACACGCAGAAGGGAGACGGCGCTTGCAGAGTTTGAATGTCAGGAGATTGCCGAAGCACAGCTTACGGCGGGCGAGGATGAGGAAGTCGAGCAGACTTATCAAAAATTGGTGAATGCCCAGAAGATCAAAGAGGCGGTGGCAGCGGCGCATACGCTGTGTGGCTACGAGGAGAACGGCAGCGGAGACGCTGTGGGACGTGCGCTTCGAGAGATCCGGTCGGTATCCGCCTACGATGAACAACTGAAAGAGTTGGAGAACCAGTTGCTTGATATCGACAGCCTTTTAAACGATTATAACAGGGCAGTGGCGGATTATCTGTCGGGATTGGAGTTTGATGGCGGATTGTTTGACTCTACGGAGAAGCGTCTGAACCAGATTAATCATTTAAAGTCAAAATATGGAAATACGATCGAAGAAATTCTTGCATATCAGCAGAAGTCGGAGGAGATGCTTGAAAAATACAGGGATTACGATGCATATCGTATGGAATTAACAAGAAAAGCAGATACTTTGAAAAAAGAAGCACTTTCAATATGTAAAATGATATCGGATATTCGCAGACGCAATGCGGCAGCATTGTCTGAGGAAATGCAGAAAGCCCTCGTCGATCTGAATTTTCAGGAAGTGAAGTTTGAAATTCGGGTGACTTCCGAGGAGGAGGCGATGAATGGTGGTGGATATGATAGAGTAACGTTTCTCATATCGACCAATGCGGGGGAAGGATTAAAAGAACTGGCGCAGGTGGCAAGCGGCGGTGAGTTGTCACGGATCATGCTTGCACTTAAGACTGTGCTGGCGGACAAGGATGAGATCGAGACGCTCATTTTTGATGAGATTGACACGGGTATCAGCGGCAAGACCGCATGGAAAGTATCTGAAAAAATGGGAATACTTGGCAAAGAGCATCAACTGATCTGTATCACTCATCTTCCGCAGATCGCGTCGATGGCGGATCATCATTTCTGTATTGAGAAGCATGTGGAAGATAATCGGTCTGTCACAAATATCCGGTACTTAAGCGACGAGGAGAGCGTCGAGGAGCTTGCGAGAATGCTCGGCGGTGCAAGCATTACGGAAAATGTCATGAATAATGCAAGGGAAATGAAAGATTTGGCAAGAAATACAAAACAATACTAAATTAAATTCAAAGATTTATCACATACTACAAAGGACACGCATAAAATGTGTGTCCTTTTTCGTTTGCGCGCCATGGGTGCGCTCTAACGGGTGCAAGTCCCGAACACGCCTAGGCAACGAGGAAGTGTATAGCTGAACAGCAAGGGTGTCTATCGCGAGGTGGAATCTGAAGGAAGCTGTAGGCAAACTCTTGGTCCGACGGACAGGAACCACATATAAGGCTCGGAAATACGGATCAGTCTGCTAAAAGAGATGAAGTCCAGAAGGTTGTCGGAAGTACGGGTAGATGTGGCGGATAGATGAGAGGAAAGAGCGTACACCTTAAGCGTGGAGGTCTCACAGGCGGTCTCATTAGCCGTAGTAACAACGAACTGTGAGAAGTCAGCAGAAGCCATAGTAGTGAAGAGGTTCCTGTAATGGGAACGGAGCGAAGGGCTGAACAATCAATCAGTTGAAGTACGTTCCACTTCGTAGCCGGGGCATAACGCCTGTCGATAACGTCAAAGGCGGCAAAGGCAAAAGGGGCAGAAAGGAAACAACGCATGGACACGAGTAGTCTTATGGAGCAGATATTAAGCAAAGATAATCTCAATGCGGCATATCTGCAAGTCGTAAGGAACAAAGGAGCGGCAGGCGTGGACGGTATGAGAGTAGAAGAGCTTGGCGGATACCTTTCGGAAAACGGCGAAAGCATCAGAGAGCAGCTGCGGACGAGAAAATATAAGCCGCGGCCAGTACGCAGGGTGGAGATACCAAAGCCCGACGGAGGGGTAAGAAACCTTGGAGTGCCAACGGTAGTAGACCGTTTTGTGCAACAGGCAGTAGCACAGGTAATCACTCCGATATTTGAGGAGGAGTTTCATGACCACAGCTACGGCTTCAGACCTGGCAGGTGCGCACAGCAGGCTGTCCTGAAAGCATTGGAAATGATAAATGACGGGCACAGCTGGATAGTGGATATAGACCTGGCAAAGTTCTTTGACACAGTAGACCATGACAAGCTGATGACAATTTTCGGAAGGACAATAAAGGACGGAGATGTCATATCGGTGGTGAGAAAGTTTTTAGTCAGCGGAGTGATGATAGATGATGAGTATGAGGATACGATAGTCGGCACTCCACAGGGCGGAAACATATCCCCGCTTCTGGCAAATATCATGCTGAATGAGTTGGATAAAGAGCTGGAAGAGAGAGGACTGGATTTTGTACGCTACGCAGATGACCTGATTATCATGGTCGGGAGCAGACAGGCGGCAGAACGAGTAATGAAAAGCGTGACACGATTTGTGGAAGAAAAGCTTGGATTGAAAGTAAATGGTGAAAAGAGCAGGGTTGATAAACCTAAGGGAATCAAGTATCTCGGTTTTGGATTTTACTATGACTCATTTGCCAAAGGATATAAAGCCAGACCGCACCCAAAATCGGTGGAGAAATTCAAGGGGCAGATGAAGAAGCTGACATGCAGGAGCTGGGGAGTAAGCAATGCATATAAAGTGAAGAAACTCAATCAGCTGATCCGAGGGTGGATAAATTACTTCAAAATCGGAAGCATGAAAGGGGTCTGCAAACGTCTCGACAGTAACGTCAGATATCGCTTGCGCATGTGTATCTGGAAACACTGGAAAACGCCACAGAACAAAGAAAAGAATCTGGTGAAACTTGGAGTACCCAGGTGGGCGGCGCATAAGGTAGCAAATACTGGAAACAGAATCGCACACATGTGCCATAACGGCTGGGTACAAAAGGCTATAAGCAACGAGAGATTAGCTGACTTTGGGCTAATCTCAATGTTGGACTACTACACAGCAAGGTGTGTTACTTGTTAAGTTGATTGAACCGCCGTGTACCGAACGGTACGCACGGTGGTGTGAG
>JAMPGN010000301.1 GCA_023663915.1 Eubacterium sp.
TATATTTATAAAAGTGCCTGTTTTCAAGGCTTTTCAGAGATAATCAATAGTTTTAGAAAAAAATTAAAGATTAAAGTAATTCTGCATATAACTTGCCCATTAACGACGGCTCTATACGGTATTCAGCAAGTCAATTATTATGGTGTGGGTGATCTGCATTCTACCCATGCAATCCCCTGGACTGTCGATCCATATCCTCGATCACGATATCATAGATTTCACCCAGAGTTGCACAGTACTCCAACACTTTCCACGGTTCGTTTGTGTGAAAATGGATTTTGATGAGTTCTTCGTCACCGACCGCAAGAAGACAGTCGCCCTTGAAATGCTCGGTAAAGTACTCGCTGATCGTATCTTCATCTAAGTCTTCACCTTCGATTAAAAGCTGGGTATCATATTTAAATTCTAACATGGCAGTTCTCCTTTTTGAGGTGTTTTAGTCTGTGAAGCAAATCCCATGAACGGACTTGTTCACGTATTTATTGTAGCATCTTTTCAAGTTCATGTACATCTTTCATCGTTAAACCAGTATGTGGGTCGGTTTTTAACTGGTGTTTTGCAATCTCTGCGTTATGCAGGTCGAGATCGTCTATGACAGCCCATTCTTGCACTTCTTTGTGAGCGTCGAGCCATGCAAGGATTTCTTCTGCTTTGATGAGGCTGAATTTTTTGTTTCTTTTTATTTCGTCTGTTGCATGGTCGGGAGTGACAGAGTATATTGTCAGACCTTCCTGTAAGAGTAGGGATTGTAAGCGTTCAGATTCTTATTATATTTTAAACAAAGCATTGTCAGAAAGCAATATGCAGATTAGAATGAGATTAGAAAGAAAATGATAATATAAGTTGAAATAAATCAATATCATGATTGAGTATAGGAAAAGGAGACCACCCAAATGAAATCAAAGAATAAATGGCTTAAAGCAATCGGAGTCCTTCTTATCCTGTCAACACTCGTGGCAGGATGTGGGAAATCAACTGCTGATGCCTCACAGGCAAATCCTGCTGGCGCAGATGCAGGTGCATTCTCTGCTGAAACAAACACAGACGAGGACGGCACTGCAGATCCGATCGCCGCCAACAAGATGCCCGCCTTTAACGCGAAAGATCTGGATGGCAACACCGTAACAGAGAGCATTTTCGGCGCGAAAGATCTGACGGTAGTCAATATATGGGGAACTTTCTGCAATCCCTGTATCAGAGAGATGCCGGAGCTGGGAGAGTGGGAGAAGGAGATGCCCGACAATGTACAGCTCGTAGGGCTTGTGATCGATATAGCTGGCGATGACGATAGCGAACATCACGATCTTGCAGTGGACATCACGCAGAAAGCCGGTGCAGATTTTACACAGATTATAGCCAATCAGGATTTTGCGACTATCCTGAGCGATGTTTACGGTGTGCCTACTACAATGTTTGTCGATAAAGACGGCAATATCGTTGGCGATCCGATCATTGGCGCGGATGTAGACGGGTATAAAACATTCGTGGAGGATTATCTGGATGGACAGTAGGAGAAAAAGATTAGCAGGGGCTGCAGGATTTATGATCGCCTGTTTTTGCGTGATATATGGAGTATTTCGGGGAGAAGCGGGAATTGTATTTCATAAGGCAGTCAATATTTGCTTTGAGTGTATCGGTTTGGGGTGATAAAGTTGCAGGTCAGACATTCGATAAAAAGAAAAATAGTGCAGCTGGCGGCTTTTGGTTATTCCAATCCCTATCTTGCGAATTTTAAGGGTGGGAGACTGTATACTGGAAAGTGGAAACAATTTTGTAACCCAGGACTAAACTGCTACTCCTGTCCGGCGGCAAGCCTTGCCTGTCCGATCGGCGCATTGCAGGCAGTGAGTGGACAGGCGAATTTTAAATTTAGTTTCTATGTGGTGGGGATACTCTTGGCGTTTGGCATACTCCTTGGCAGGGCAGTCTGCGGATGGCTGTGCCCTTTTGGTCTGTTTCAGGAATTGCTTCATAAGATTCCGTCACCAAAATGGAAACTGAAAAAAGTGTTTTGCTATATTAAATACGTTATCCTCATGGTTTTTGTCATCATGCTCCCGGTTGCAGCTACGGATTATATGGGAATGGGAAAACCTGCTTTTTGCCAGTATATCTGTCCTGCAGGCACGCTGGAAGGCGGAGTCCCGTTACTGCTTTCCCATGCAGGACTCAGACAGACGGCGAGGTCACTTTTTGCCTTAAAAATGATGATTTTGATTGTCACGATTGCCGGATGTGTCTGCGTATACCGTTTTTTCTGCAAGATGCTTTGTCCTCTGGGCGCAATTTACGGACTGCTCAATAAAATCAGTATCTACCGGTTGGAAGTGAATGAGTGCAGATGTGTAAACTGCGGAAAATGTAAGCAGATATGCAAGATGGATGTTGACCCGGTGCAAGAACCGGATTCCGCCGAGTGTATCCGGTGCGGTGCGTGTGTGGCGGCGTGCCCGGCGGGGGCGATCTGTATGGGTTTTCTGAAAAGCAGAGAAGAATAAAGGAAGAAAAGAAATTTTTCAAAATATTTATGAGAAATTAGGGAATGGAAGAAGATGCGCCAATTTACTGGTAAGGAAGCCCGGATAAGAAAGACTTGATTTACGAATTTATTGTTATAAAATAAAAGTACAGAAATCAAAGAAAGTGAGGGCAATGCTATGAGTGATGTTTTGGAGAAGATCAAGACAAGAAGAAGTGTGCGTAAATACAAACCAGACATGGTTCCGCAGGAGGCGCTTGATCAGATTCTTGAGGCAGGAACTTATGCGGCTACCGGTATGGGAGCGCAGTCTCCGATTATCGTTGCAGTTACCAACAAAGAGGTCAGGGATAAACTGTCTAAGATGAACGCTTCCGTGATGGGGACGGATACGGACCCGTTCTATGGTGCTCCGGTGGTGCTGATTGTGTTGGCAGATAAGAGCAAAGGAACTTATCTCTATGACGGCAGTCTGGTGATAGGGAATCTGATGCTGGCGGCGCATGAATTAGGTTTGGGGAGCTGCTGGATTCACCGTGCGAAAGAGGAGTTTGAAAGTCCGGAAGGCAAAGAGATTTTACAATCACTTGGCATTACAGGGGACTATGAAGGGATCGGACATTGTATT
Organism: Eubacterium sp.; assembly: GCA_023663915.1. Next base: position 3,108 of record JAMPGN010000301.1, read on the forward strand.
ATCGGATATGCAGACGGTCCGGAACCGGACGCGAAGCCAAGAAAAGATTCCTATGTGTATTATATCAAGTAGTGCCAGAGAAAAAGGCTATCCATACCCAAAGTTCAGAAAGAACCCGCGAGTAAAGGATAGCCTTTTTGTTGCACGAGAGCTTTTGCTTGCGGGTTATTTCATGTCAAACATCGCCCGGCATATACTCTTGCCTGTTTCGGTCTTGAAAATTTTTTGATAGGTATGCAGGATCGTCTCTTCCTTACAGTGGTCTTCATAAAGGTTGACAAGAAAATCGGACTCAACCAGAATTTGATAATCCATTCCGTCTATGTCCGTATAGGTATGGTGATGACCGACAAGATAGGATACCCGCATGATCTGTTCTTCTGAAAAACCACATGTCCCTAGCATATTTTCTGCTTCGGGCGGACCGTATAATTCTTGGAGTTTACCACTGCATTCACCGTGCTTAAGTTCCGCAGGTTTGATGCCGATGTCATGGACGTAGGCGGCGGCTTCTAAGATGAGGAGCTGTTCATTTGTCAGATTTTCACTTTGTGCAATGAGCCTTGCAAAGCTGTGGACTTTGATAAAATGCTGTATTCGTTGGGGGTCTCCGGAATAATATGCTATCATTTTCCGGCATAAAAGGTTTAATGACTGGTTATTTTCGTTCATGTTGTCACCTGTTTTCTGTACCTATAGCTTGTACGATTATAATACAAGTATA
>JAMPGN010000302.1 GCA_023663915.1 Eubacterium sp.
GGCTTATTCCATTCTCCCCATCTCAGATGGGGGATTAAAATACGTTCTCATTTAGAAGAACCTGAACGATCCATTTCCCACTTTCTTGTATAAATCCTTCTGTATCTTCCACGCCATGCACCCTGCACCATTCTCCGACACATGCATCCCTCGCCTGTCTGTCCCCGACAACCATCATATAACGCGCCTCAAACTCATTTTGATCCGCTTTAGGATATGGATAAAACTCGTCAGGCTCCTCCTGAACCCGAAATTCTTTTCCGAAAAAAAGAACGCTGTCATACCCGAAATCTTTCCCGTTGCAGTAGATTAACACCTCATCCTCACCAAGACTGACCGAACGATCCGCCACACGGTTATAATCATCCTGTAACAAAAGATCGAGATCATACTCCTGCTCGTAATCTTTTCCATCCTGCATGATAAACGCATTTTCCTGCTTTTTGACCGCAAGAGTCATTAGATTATAGTTGTCCGCCCTCTGTACGGTAAGTCCGTATTTCTCTTCCAGATTTCCGATTTCCTGCATGATATCCTGCTGCAAAACTTTTTCCCCGTTATAAGTCAGCGTCAAATCATACGGCTCTATAAAAGAAAGAGCGCCATCCATACCGATACCAAGCGCAATCGTGCATATGAACGTGATGAGCGTCATAGTCGAAAAGATACAGATATTGGAAAGGCTTGCCGCGCTCTTTTTCATGCGGTAGAGCATTCCCGAAATCGTGATAAAATTTTCAGGTCTGTAATAACTCTTTTTCCTCGTCTTCTTCCACTTCAGAAAGGTGATGCTCCCCGATGTAAACAGAAGATATGTCCCGATGATCACCAAAAAAACTGCCATAAAAAAATTGGTGAAGATCTCGCTGTCAAGCTCCGACGTGATCGAAAGATAATACCCCCTCACGAGCGCCACTACTCCGGCAAACGCATAAATCCACAGAAACTTCGGCTCTTTCTCCCCTTTTCGGCTTCCACTCATAAGCTCGATCGGTCTCGCCTTTCCAACTTGCCATAAACTGTTTAGGAAGTTTACCAGATACACAACCCCGAAGTAAACAAGTGTCTCCCGAAAAGCCGCCGGTGCAAAAACAAACTGCAGATCCATCGGCAGTCTGCATATTTTTAACAAGAACAAAAATAGCAATTTGGAAAGCACCACCCCGAAAATAATACCGCCTGACAGCGCACCGCAGTAAAGCAGAAACGACTCGAAAAGCATCATTGCGCCGATATGCTTTTTCTCCAATCCAAGGATATGGTACAACCCAAATTCTTTCCGCCTCCTCTTGACCAGAAAACTGTTGGCATAGATCAGAAAAAGAAGCAAAATAAACGAAAGCAAAATCTTGCCCAGATCCATCATGACACATACGTACTGCCACTTGGGGAACATTCTGCTGATATCATTCTGTAAGACCGATGCAAACACAAAGTAAGTAAATACCGAAAAAATCCCCGCCGCCAGATACGGATAATACACATTCCCGTTGCTTGCAATACCTTTCCACGCCAGCTTCGGCAGTAACCTAATCTGCAGTATATTTCCTTTTCTTCCCGTCTCTTTCATACCGACTTCACCTCTTTTCCCTGCTTAAAATCTTCGCCGTCCTGCGCCTTTGTATGCAGTACCGTCAGCGTATCCGATATCATCCGGTACATGGCATCGTTGCTCTGATTCCCCTTGTAAATCTGGTGAAACACACAGCCATCCTTAATAAAAAGCACGCGTCCCGCATGGCTCGCCGCCTGGATGCTGTGCGTCACCATCAGAATCGTCTGCCCTTCCCGGTTCACTTCACCAAACAGTTGCAGCAGTTTCCCCGCCGCTCTAGAATCCAGCGCTCCGGTAGGCTCATCCGCAAGAATGATATCCGGCTCCGTAATCAGCGCGCGGCAGACGGCGGCACGCTGTTTCTGACCGCCCGACACCTCATAGGGAAATTTCTCCAGAATATCCGAAATCTCAAGTTTTTTGGAAAGCGGAGAGAGTTTTTCCTCCATCTTTCTATAATCCGCTCCTGCCAACACCAGCGGTAAATAAATGTTATCTCTTATCGATAAGGTGTCCAACAGGTTAAAATCCTGAAACACGAATCCCGGATGCTCCCTTCTAAAAGCGCAGATATCTCTGTGCCTGATCTCCGAGACCTCCCGCCCGTTCAAAAGCACCTGCCCGCTTGTCGCCTTATCTAATGAAGCCAAAATATTGAGCAACGTCGTCTTCCCGGAGCCGGATTCCCCCATGACCGCCACATACTCCCCCTCTTCCACCGAAAAATTCACATCTTCAAGCGCCTGCACTTTCACCGCGCCAAACCTTGTGGTATATACTTTCTTGACATTTTTTACTTCCAGTAATGACATGTTATGTCAACTCCTTTCCCTTATGTATAAGTCAATTATATAAAAAGAAGAAATGCGCTGCCATGTATCTGGCTTACATTTCTTCCCTGCAACCTTACATTTTTGTCACATATATCGCTCCGCTTGCCTAACCCTTTTGCTACTCTCCCTGTACAAATCCCATGACCACCTTTGTCCCAGCTCCCGGCTTGGAACTGACCTTTATCGTATGCGCCATCCGTCTCATGATCCGATCACACAAATACAGTCCCAGCCCGGTTGACTTCTCATCCACGCGCCCGTTATAGCCAGTAAATCCTCTCTCAAAAATCCTCGGCAGATCGCTTTCCATGATGCTGATCCCCGTATCCCCGATCGTCAGATAGGAAACCTCTCCCTGCCTGCTATTCCCTTCCGCATCAGACCCGTAGATCATAATACCGCCCTGCTGCGTATATTTCAATGCGTTGGAAAACACCTGCTCTACCACAAAGCAAAGCCACTTTTCGTCCGTCACCGCCTTTAACGTAAACTCTTCCATACAAAAGTTAAGCCCGCTGCGCAGGAAAAGCACAGAATACTTTCGCACCGCCTGTTTCACGACGTCCCGCACGTCACACTCTCGAAAAACAAAATCCGAAGAAGGGCTGTCCAGCCTCGCAAAATAGAGCGCCATCTGTGCATACTGCTCAATCTTGAACAACTCTTCCGCCTCTCGCATACTATCAGTCTCCGCCTGCCCCTCTTCTGTTCCTTCCCTGTTTTGCAAAAGCAACCTTAGGGCAGCTATCGGCGTCTTGATCTGGTGCGTCCACATGGTATAATAATCTGCCATGTCCTTTTGTTTCGCATCATACATGGTGAGAATTTTTCTTCTCTCCTGCTCTGATTCCATAAGCAACTGCCTGTACAACATTTCCGGCAGGCTTCGTGTCTCCGGCAGATCGCATGTCCGCTCCCCTTCCTGCTGCATCGCAAGGAAAAGAGCACGGCACTTTGCCCGATAACTTCGATAATCAGCCAGCATGATCAGAATGCCGAAGAAAATCGCCAGCTCCACGGCGTAAAACATATTTCTTAGAATCTGCCCGTAACCATAAAGGGCGGCTATCCCAAAAAAGATTGCCGCCATCAGCAGATAAGAAACTATCACTTTATATCGATCGTGCAGATAGGACCTCCTGATCTGCCTGTTCCATTCACTTTTATCCATAACGTTCGACATTTCCTTTCGCTATGCCTCTGCTGGCAGTGTACCACCTTCCGAAACATTTACACAGAATCCTTCGCCGCAAGCTGGTAGCCCACGCCCTTTTTGGTCAGGATAAAATCATAAATCCCCGTCTCCTCCAGCTTCTTCCGCAGACGGTTCATATTCACGGTCAGCGTATTGTCATCCACAAAGCATTCGTTGTCCCACAATCTTTGTGGATGACAATA
>JAMPGN010000303.1 GCA_023663915.1 Eubacterium sp.
GATGTATATGCCAAAAACAGGGAAGGCGAAAGAGTTCGTAAACAACTGGAGGTTGATTTTGTGGTAAATCAAGGGAGCAAGCGGTATTACATTCAGGTGGCTTATGACATGACCTCGGAAGAAAAGCAAAGACAGGAGTTTTATTCCTTGAGAAATATTCCGGATTCCTTTAAAAAGATTGTTATTGTAAATGGAACCATGAAGCCATGGAGAAATGAGGAAGGGTTTGTTATTATGGGAATGAAATATTTTCTTCTTAGTGCAGACAGTCTGGAATATTAGCATGGAGTACTGGATAGACGGGCAGGAAAACAGAAGTTCCTGCCCGCCGAGGTTGCGAAGCGTAAGCAGACGAATCTCGTAAACGAGCGTCAGCTTTTTTAGGAATAGGAAATTCCTACACAAATTCCGAGTTCGCGAAGCGTAAGCAAGCGAATCTCGCAATCGAGCGTCAGCTCGATTTGTTACCGTGCATTCAACGTATCCACAATCGACATCTCACGAATCTTCTTTATCGGACCACGCACCGCCAGAATCACGGAAATCATGACAATCCCCACGACCATACCAAGTTCCGCCACAGGCAGGCTCCACGGTTCGCCCCAACGCTGCGATACAAGGAACTGAAACAACATCTTGTTGAGGACAAGCCCTAGAGCAATTCCACAGACACCGCCAGATGTCGCATAAGTTACCGTCTCAGCGACGATCATACGTCTAAGCTGCTTGCCGCTTAGCCCGATGGCGCGCAGACCGCCGTACTGTTTCATCCGCGCTTCCACGCTCATGGCGGTGCAGTTGATAATATTGCAGATCGTGACCATGGCAATCAGGAACAAAAATCCGTAGATAAATAAACGAAATGAATAGGAAGCTCCTTTGACGCTCTGGTGATCGGCACGCTGGTCTGAGAAGGTGTAACGGTCTTTCGCCAAGGCGCGAATCTCGTCCACGTCCGCGTCGGTGGCTTTCCCGGATAGCTGGATATCGATAATGGTATAGTCCTCTGCTCCGGTCAACTGCCGGAAAGTATCTTCCGAGCAGAGAATGATATCGCCGCTTGGCGTGTTAAAAGGGCATTCCGACACCGAACCCGCGATCTCGATCTCCACAGGTTTGTCATCGATCATGAGAGTCACAGTATCACCCGTCTGTATTTCACTATGGTTGTTATACTGTGGGGCGGATACGATCAATCCGGTGCCAATCCTATCCTGGACATCTTTGAGCGAGCCGTCTAACAGGTATTTCTTTGCCCATTTGAATTGATTATCCTCATAGGAAATGAGGGTTGCCGTACTTTCCCTTCCGTCCGTCACGGTGGGGAGATCGTAGGCGAACATTCTCCCGTAGGCTTTCTTGACGGCGGGAAGCTCTTGCAGCTGTGAAAGTATCGTTCGGTCTACCGTGCAGGAGTAGTCGGAATACTCCGAGTTCTCCCTGCTGATGATGGAGAGGTCCGGCGACCACGGGCTGAGAGGCTTGATGGCGTGCTTCATGAAATCTACCGTCGTGGAGAAGGACAGAAACAATATGATGCTTAAGGAAAAAGACCCTACGACCAGCAGGAAACTGCGGCGGTCTGCCATGGCATGATGAATGCCGAGAGCCGTCTCCACTTTGCATAGGGTGGTATTGGCGGCTTTGCGTGCAGGCGCAAGGTGATTGGCATTTCCGGTCACTGCCGCTAAGGGAGATGCTTTGGCGGCTCTTCTGGCGGGTGCGCGGGACGCAAGGAGCACGGTCAATATCCCGATGACGATCCCGGCGGCAATGCCGGGCAGGCTGACGGCAAGGACAGGCATGTTGGCGAAATACACAGGGCTTAGCATGCGCAGGATGGCGCAGAGTATCCAGATTGTGACCATGCCTGTCGTGACACTTGCCGGGATGGCATAAGCACACAGAGTCAATGCTTCCCGGCGGACTAAGCGCATGATCTGTTTTGGCACAGCACCCACACAGCGCAGCATCCCGAAAAATTCTGTCCGCCCGGCAATATTGCTGTTCAGGCTTCCGGCGATCATGAGTATGCCTGCCAGTAGGACCAGTACGGATAAAATCATGGCAGCCAGATAGATCATCATCATAAATTGATTCCCCTCGTCACTCTGTCCGAGCAGTCCCAAAAGCATTGCCTGTTCCCCGACCTGTTCGTCGGCCAGGTGGAACTGCGCTTTGATATCGTTGATCATCCTGCGTAGATTGTGGTGCGGGTGAAACTGGACAAGAAAACAACTATCGTAGTCGTCGGGTTCGCCGTCCGTCACGCCGGGATAAAAATCACGGAAGGCGGCGGTGTTTAAGAAGACACCGTAGATGTCCTTGCTTAAGATCATAGGCAAATCAGCGGAAAAACCGGATATTGTATAGGAATATTCCTGTCCGGCGGCATCGCGGATGGTAATCTGACTGCCGATATCCAGTCCGAGTTCCTTTCGTACATTGCCGCTTACAAGGACTTCGTTTTCTGACTGCGGAAAAGTACCCGTGGAGATCGAGCCGGCCCAGATTTCGGTTAGTGCCGCTTCCTCGCTTCCGCAGACGACCACGTCTTTACCGGCAATCGTATAGCCCATATCCAGATGGTAATTGAAAACCCCATAACAGGAGACGACTTTGACATCGGGACGTGCGGCAATCAACGCTGCTTCCTCGTCACTGATTTTACTCAAGGCGATATGCCAGTTGCCGTCTTCCCTTTTGGTCTTGAGAAGTTGGCTCTGGATAAACATGTCCGCCATGCCGAAGATGGCAGTCACGAGAAAGACCGACAAGAAGATACAGAAGATGGACATCCGGTTTTGTTTTCTGTGTGTTTTAGCATAGAGTGGAACGAGTTCAAGATAATTTTTCATCACGGTATGCTTCTCCTTTCCCATTTGCTTTGCCAGTATCGGTCAGACAGCCGTCCGTTACGCGCAAGACCTGGTCTGCGGATACGGCGAGATTGTTGTTGTGTGTGATCATGAGGATGGTCTGCTGGTAATGTCTGGACGCTCTGAGGAGTAGGTCGAGCACTTCCTGCGAGTTGCGAGTGTCCAGATTGCCGGTGGGTTCATCGGCTAAGATCAGTTTCGGTCTGGCGATGAGGGCGCGCCCGATGGCGACACGCTGCTGTTGTCCGCCGGATAATTGGTTCGGGAGATGGCGGCGGCGGTCTTTTAGCCCTAGGATGTCTAGCATTTCCGAAACTGCATTCGGATCAGGTTTGCGGTAATCGAGCAGGAGGGGGAAGACGATGTTCTGCTCTACATTTAATTCTGCCACTAGTTGAAAAGATTGGAAGATGAAACCGATATTTCGTCTTCGGAATATCGTGCGTTCTTCTTCTTTCATGGTAAAAAGGTCGTGCCCATCGATGAAAATGTTGCCCGAAGTCGGGGTATCGAGTGCGCCGATGCAGTTTAGAAGCGTGCTTTTGCCAGAACCGGATTCCCCGACTACGGCGCAAAATTCACCTTTTTCTAGGGTGAAGGATACGTTGCGCAGGGCGTGTACCTGGGTTTCGGCTTTGCCGTAGGTTTTGCATAGGTTGTGTACTTGTAAGATGTTCATGGTGGTAAGTTCCTTTCTGGCAGTTTGTTGTGGGTAGGTTGTTGGTTTGAAGGGCAAGAGGGTGTATCTATGAAGGTGAAGGGGCAGATTGTACAAAATGTTCTCTCGCGTCGGGCTCCGGAATACGGATTTTCTAAAATATTCCGGCGAGGTTGTGAATGGCGGACGAAACCGCCCTCTATGCGCGTCCATGCGCATTTCGGG
>JAMPGN010000304.1 GCA_023663915.1 Eubacterium sp.
TTTTGCGGATAACGTGGATGCGAAGATGGAGACGTTTACGGAGATTCTGGAGAATACGACCGGACAGGGATGGCTTGGATATAACAGACTGTTCGAGTCCAATCTGCGCGGGACGATCGTGGAGTAGCGGAATATGGAATATCAAAAGAATGATATTGTGACAGTTATCATAGAAGACATGGGGATCGACGGCGAAGGGATCGGCAGGGCGGACGGCTATACCCTGTTTGTCAAAGACGCCGTGATCGGAGATGTTGTCGAGGCGCGCATTACCAAATGCAAAAAAAATTACGGATATGCAAAAGTAGAGAAGGTGGTGACGCCTTCTCCTTTTCGTGTGGAGCCGAAATGTCCTTTTCACAGACAATGCGGCGGCTGCCAGATTCAGGCGATGCAGTACGAAAAGCAGCTTGCCTATAAAGAGAATAAGGTGCGCAGCCACTTGCAGCGGATCGGCGGTTTTTCGCCGGAACAGATCGATGCGGTCATGGAGCCGATCGTCGGTATGGAGGAACCGTGGCATTACCGCAATAAGGCGCAGTATCCCATAGGGTATGATAAAAACGGGGAATTAGTGGCAGGTTTTTATGCGGGTCGGACGCATACGATCATCGCCAATACAGACTGCCCGCTGGGGCCGCCTGAAAATCAGGCGATCCTGGAAGCGGTTCTCGCCTATATGAAAGAGAACGACGTGAGCGCTTACCGCGAGACGACGGGGGAGGGCTTGGTGCGCCATGTGCTAATCCGCACGGGCTTTGCGACAGGGGAGATCATGGTGTGTCTGGTCATCAACGGGAAGCGCCTGCCGATGGAAGAGAAGCTGGTAGAAAAGCTGATCGGGCTGCGGCTGGAGGAGGAGAATTTTGGCGGAACGGCGGCAGACCGAGGAGAGCAGATTGCGAAGCCGCGAAAAGAGAAGGCGCTGTGCAAAAGGATTGCCGGCATTGCCGTGAGTATCAATACGGAAAATACAAATGTAATTATGGGAAAGGAGATTCGGGTGCTATGGGGCAGCGGACAGATCCGTGACAGCCTCAGAGTGTTAGAATCGCAGGATTTTGATGACGGCGCCCGCAGGGAGAATTGCGAAAGCATCACTTTCTCGATATCGCCCCTGTCCTTTTATCAGGTAAATCCCCGCCAGACGGAAAAACTGTACGGTCTTGCTCTGGAATATGCGGGACTGACGGGGGAGGAGACAGTGTGGGATTTGTACTGCGGCATCGGCGCGATCTCTCTTTTTATGGCAAAGCGGGCGAAAAAAGTCTGCGGCGTGGAGATCGTCCCGCAAGCCATCGAGGACGCAAGAGAGAATGCCCGCAGGAACTGTATCACCAATGCGGAATTTTTCGTGGGAAAGGCGGAGGAAGTGCTGCCGGCGTTTTATCATGGAAGCGGCGGGATCGCTTCGGAACCCGCGAAATCGGGCGAAAGGAACGGTACAGAGTCGGAGCGGATGCGCCATCCGGAGGTGATCGTGGTCGATCCGCCCCGGAAAGGCTGCGACGAAAAGTGTTTGAATACCATGCTCGCGATGCAGCCCGAGCGGATCGTGTATGTGAGCTGCGATCCGGCGACGCTGGCACGGGATCTGAAAGTGCTGTGCGGGGGCGGGTATGAGATCAGGAGAGTGCGGGCGGTGGATCAGTTCGGGCATACGGGGCATATAGAATGTGTGTGCCTGATTGTGAGGAAAGGTAGCGATGATCAGTTTGAAAATAGAGAGAGAAAGAAAATAAATTGTCGAGAAGAGGAAATTCCGAACTGTGGGCGTATTTATGGTTAGGCTGAGAGGTTGTGAAAATTTAGAATATTTTGTCCCAAAACTATAGAATTTTGTCCCGAAATATGATATACTGATATGCAATGAACAGAAAGTATTGTGGCAAACAAGAGTTGGATTCTCATAAAAATATATGATGAGAAGAAAGGATGCGAAAAGTCGAGATAAAATTTACTCGATACGGTCTTATTATGAAGAAGCAAAATGTATTGAATTTGATAAAATATCATATTGAAAGAAATGAGAATGCATTTAGAGATGAAGCGGTAAATATAGCAAAATATTTTGATGCAATTGGTGATTATCAATTAGCGGAGTATATAATGGGTTTGATTGCGGAATCAAATTTATATGTTCCGCAGGCTAGTGATTTTGAAAGTGATTTTTTAAAACAATTGGATGTTAGGGACATGTTGCCATTAAATTTGCCCGCAGTAATATCCAATGATATCAAGGGTGTTATTAATGCTGTTAATCATAATCTTGGGATAAATAAATTTCTTTTTGAAGGATTGCCAGGGAGTGGAAAAACAGAAGCCGCAAAGCATGTAGCAAGATTGCTTGACAGGACGCTATATTGTGTTGATTTTGAGCACTTAATTGACAGCAAACTGGGTCAGACTAATAAAAATATAGCTGCTGTATTTGCTGAAATCAATATGATTTCATGCCCAAACAAGGTTGTCATTTTATTTGATGAAATAGATACGATTGCATTGGATAGAGTTAATAGGAATGATGTAAGGGAAATGGGTCGAGTTACTTCGACTATTTTAAGAGAACTTGATAGATTAACCGATTTAAACAAGGAAATAGTAATTATCGCGACAACAAATTTATATTCCAATTTTGACAAAGCGTTGATTAGACGTTTTGACGCGGTAATTAATTTTAGTAGGTATAGCAAAGAAGATTTAGTAGAGATTGCTGAGTATTATTTTGTATCTTTTATAAAAAATTTTAAAGGTATTCCTAAAGATACCAGATTGTTCAAAAAAATATTGAAAGTATCGCCCGATTTACCTTATCCGGGTGAATTAAAGAATATAATAAAAACTTCTTTAGCATTTAGCGATATAAATATAGAATATGACTATTTAAGAAGGCTTTATAATTATTTGATAAATAATATAGAAAAAACAGATATAGAACAACTTTATGCACAAGGTTTTACGGTTAGAGAAATAGAAAAACTGAAAGGGGAATCCAAAAGCACCGTGTCCAGAAAATTAAGTAAAGAGGGAGAAATAGATGAATAATGTGTTAGAATTAAAGGGAAAGAGGTTTGTTCAGGCTTCAAGAACGAGTGGCGGCGGTGGGGCGTCTATGAATAGCCAAAAAGTAGTAACAAATGGGCAACTGCTTAGATTAGTAGATAAAATAGGTCAAATCCGAGAATTTTGGGAGCAGGAGAAACGACCTTTTGAAGGAATATTGATTAGCGTTTATTATAATAAAATAGTTGCAAAAAGTAATCGAATTGCGGGACTGTTTAAGGGCAAAGACTCCAATTATGCGATTGTTGGTGCTAAATTTAATAAAGAAAAAACGAAGCATATTATTACATATTTTCTTGATATTAAGGACTTAGACGATAGCGTGGAATTGCTCTTAAAAACAAGCGATATAATGAGAACCAGATTTTCGGAAGGAATAGATAAAATTGCTTTCGATGATAACAATACTATGGACAGGATACCGTTTGAACGATTTTCGATAACTAAATCTGCGTTTAGGCAAGTGGTTGCGGATGTTTCATATATTGAAGATTTTGAAGTGGAAATGGCGGTACGCCAATTAGGACAAAGTATTGTTACATTATATAATACTCGTACAGATACT
>JAMPGN010000305.1 GCA_023663915.1 Eubacterium sp.
ATCGGATCAGCAGCAGAGCCGGCACACAAGTCGTATTGGAAGAAGATGTAAATATTTCAGATAACAAACCCGACGCCAGCTACCTGTTAAACAGCAAGGGCGAAATCATCATGGAGGAGATACGCGCCGGAGAAAATGTGGTGAATCTAAGAGGCAGGCTGGTGGTATCCGTTTTGTATCTGACAGACATGGAAGGGACTTGCGCCAGTATGGAGGCGGTGATTCCTTTTGAAGAAAAAGTCAATATGGAAGGAGTGTCGAACGGCGACATCATATTGACAGACTGGACGATCGAGGATTTGACAGTGGGGTTGATTAATTCCAGAAAACTCAGCGTTCAGGCGGTGGTATCTTTTGGTTTGGAGCTGGAGGAGCATATCGAGCAGGATACGGCAGTGGACATTTACCACGATGAGCCGGTGGAATACCGCAAAAGGGTCTATCCGGTGGTACAGCTTGTATTGCAGAAAAAAGATATTTTCCGCCTAAAAGAGGAGATGGAGCTGTCGGGCAATCTGCCGAATGTGTTCCAGACAATATGGCACCACATTACGTTTGACCATGTGGAATTTAAGGCACTGGAAGAGAAGATTTCGATTCAAGGAGAGATGCGTGCCTTTTTCTTATACGAAGGGGAAGGGGATAACGACAGGACGCTTTGGTATGAGAATACCGTGCCTTTCAGCGGGATTATCGAATGCCACGGGTGCAGGGAAAACATGATTCCGGATATCCGTTACAGTCTCGGACAGTGCAATGTGGAAGTGCGTCAGGATTTTGATGGTGAGGAGCGCGTTTTCTGCGTGGAGCCGGTGCTTGATCTGGATATCCATCTCTATGAAGAAGAAAATATGGAAGTCCTGTCGGATATTTACGGCGTGGACAAAGAAATCGAGGCGGTAACTACGGAAGTGCAGCTTAAGAGCCTGCTTCTGAGTGGAAATGGCAAATGCAAGATCGCGGAACATACCAAGATACAGAATCCGGAAATGCCGATGTATCAGTTGATTCACTCCGAGGGTGAGATCCAGATCGAGGAACAGGCGATTGTGGAGAACGGTATTGCCATCACTGGAACGCTGATAGTGATCACGTTGTATCTGTGCAGTAATGGGGCGAAAACCATTTATTCTACGAGAAATGTATTTCCTTTTCAGTATGTGATTGAGGCGGACAATATTACGCCTACCAGCATTTTTAAATTGCACTACAGTATCGAGCAGTTGACGGTGACGATGCTTGACAATGACGAGCTGGACGTGAAAGCGGCGTTACAGTTTAAGGTGATTGTTTTTGCGGTGCAGAAGAGTAATCTGATTACGGATATGAAAGTGGAAGAGCTGGATTTGAACAAGCTGAGTGAACTGCCGGGAATGGTTATTTATATCGCGGGGCAAGGGGACACTCTGTGGGATATCGGCAAACGCTATTATGTGCCAATCGCGCAGCTTAAGGAAGTGAATGAGTTGGTTTCCGAGGAGATCAATGCGGGAGATAAGATATTGGTGGTGAAGGGAAGTATTTAAGTAGTAATTGTAAAAAGAAGGGGTATCGTATATACTATGAGTTAGGCATTAAAAATGCCTAACTCGGCAGGAATCAAAAAAACGATTCCTGTGTATGAGATGGACAGGCATTAAAAATGCCTAACTCGGCAGGAATCAGAAAGCGACTTCTGTGTATAAGTTGGGCAGGCATTAAGATACTTAACTCGTAAGATGAAGGAGTATGAGATGAATACGACACCTATTTTAAAGAATAAACTGTTTTTGTATCTAACGGAGTTTTTTGCGGGGATGTCGGTGATGGCAGTGGAACTGGGCGCCAGCAGGCTTCTGGCACCTTATTTCAGTTCCTCGCAGATCGTGTGGACGATCATCATAGGAACGATTATGATTGCGATGGCGCTTGGCAATATTTACGGCGGGCGGAGCGCAGATAAGAACCCGAATCCGGACAAGCTCTACGGAAGGATATTGATTGCGGCAATCTGGATCGCGGCGATTCCGGTAGTGGGGAAATATATCATTCTTGGAATCTCGGCACTGCTGATCTTTACAGTCAGCACGAATTTCCTCATATGGGCGGCTTTTGCGGCGTGCATGGTCATCTTTGTGTTTCCGCTCTTTTTGCTGGGGACGGTGACGCCTTCTTTGGCGAAGTATTCCGTGGACAGTCTCGAAGACAGCGGAAAGATCGTGGGGACGCTTGGCGCATTTAATACGATCGGCAGTATTATCGGAACTTTCGTGCCAACTTTTATCTCGATTCCGGCAGTGGGGACTTCCATTATTTTTCTGATCTTTGCAGGAATTTTGCTGGCGCTTTCGCTGACTTATTTTATCAGCGGCAGGAAAGGCGCGGCGAAGAGCGTTATCGCGGCGGCGCTTTTTCTTCTGTGCTGTGTGCTGGGGAAGTCGGACAGCTTTGCTTTTTGGGAGACGGGACTGACTTACGAGGGAGAGTCCATATACAATTATCTTCAAGTGAAAGAAAATGACAGAAGTGTCGTATTGTCAACAAACGTCCTGTTCGGCGTACAGTCCATTTTAATGAAAAATGAGGGATTGACGGGTATGTATTACGATTACGCGATGGCGGCACCGCTCATGACCGGTCAGGACAAGCCGGGAGACTGCAACGTGCTGATCCTCGGTATGGGAACGGGAACCTATGCGCACCAGTGTCGCAATTATTATGGCGACATGGAGATTGAGGGTGTGGAGATCGACGAGAAGATTACGAAACTGGCGCGGGAATATTTTGAGTTGCCGCAGGATGTGAATGTGACCACATACGATGGCAGGGCATATTTGAATGCGATTGATGGCAAATATGATGTCATTATGGTGGATGCATATCAAGATATCACCATTCCTTTTCAGATGTCGTCCGTGGAATTTTTTACCTTGGTCAAAGACCACTTGAATGAGGATGGCGTGATGGTGGTCAATATGAATATGCGCGGCAGCAGTGAAGGAAGTATTAATGCGCATTTGTCCGATACGATCAGCGATGTGTTTGGCGAAGTATATACGGTGGACGTGAGGGGTACTACGAACCGGGAGTTATTTGCGTCTGATAATCCGCAGATGCTTGAGAATCTGACAGCTCACCGGGCGCAGATTGCGGATGAGAATCTTGCGGCTATGATGGCGGCGGTTTCGGACAATCTGGTTGCGTATGAGGCAGGAAATTATATCATGACGGATGATAAGGCGCCGGTGGAACTGCTGGGTATGCAGGTGATCGATGAACTGATTCGGGACGAGGTGGCGTATTATAAGAAAATTTATGAGGAGCAGGGAGTGAAGGGCGTGATTGATGCGTTGTAGGGAGGCATTTTATATTTTGCTGTAAATACATCGAGGATAATCTATGTTCCGGAAATCTATGCAATAATATTTATGTGTTATTGTCCTGCGTCCAAATAATTTTGAATGATATTGATAAATGCCTGCACTTGTTTGGCTGGTTGCTTTGCGTATACAATTCCATAAGGCATTTCATATTCCCACTCCATAGGGATGGTGACTATGGATGGGTGGACGTCTTTCCAAATATTCAATGTTTCCATGATACA
>JAMPGN010000306.1 GCA_023663915.1 Eubacterium sp.
ACCATTACGTTTGGAATGGAGCGAAAGCGAGTCTGCGTTGGTTATGCTATTTGTACAATTATTACAGTATTTTATAACATCTCGTAAACGCCTATTATTCAATTATTTGCCAATACAAAACTCCGAAAATATTTTCTCCACCAGATCATCCTCAACCGCTTCCCCCAATATCTTCCCAAGAGAAGCATAGGCACCCATCAGATCGATCGAATAAAAATCTTCCGGCATATGATCTTCCAGACTTTTTCTCACCTGGCGGATGCTCGCAAGCGCATCCAGGATTGCCTCTTTATGCCGAAGATTCGTGATATAAAGTTCGTCCTCGGAAACGATCTTTCCCTGCAAAAAAGAATCTTTGATCAGAGTTTTTAACGCATCCAGCCCTTTTTCTTCCTTTGCGGAGATCCGCAGAATAGAAACAAAGGAGTCTGCACGATCTTTATATTGACCATTATGGTCAAAAATCTTATTTATCAGATTTTCTATTGTCTTTTGATCCGTCACTTCCGGAAGATCTGATTTATTTAAAAGAATAATCGTCTTTTTTCCCTCGATCAATCGCAAAATAACTTCATCATTTTCATCAAGGGCTTCGGAAGAGTCGATCACATAAAGGATCAGGTCGGCATCTTCGGAAATCTTCTTAGCCCGCTCCACACCAATCTTCTCCACGGTATCTTCCGTCTCTCTGATGCCTGCCGTATCTATCATATTTAAAGTGATCTCTCCAAAACGAATTGTCTCCTCCAGTGTATCTCTGGTCGTCCCCGCAATATCCGTGACAATGGCGCGCTCCTGTCCCGCAAACAGATTTAATAAAGAAGACTTTCCGACATTTGGCTTTCCGACAATGACCGTGCGTATCCCCTCTTTTAAGATCCTGCCATCATCGGCGGAAGATAAAAGCCGAACAAGTTCTTTTTCCATCTCATCGGTCTTCTTTGATAAGGTTTCCTCATATCCTTCCAGACTGATATGTTCCGGATCATCCAGCGCCGATTCGATAAAAGCAATCTCATACAAGATCTGGTCCCGAAGCGCAGATATTTTTTCGGAAACGGAACCGCCAAGCTGCTTCACGGAAGTTTTCAGGGCAAATTCATTTTTTGCATGAATGAGATCCATCACGGCTTCCGCCTCGGAAAGGTCGATCCGCCCGTTTAGAAAAGCGCGTTTCGTAAATTCTCCCGGCTCCGCCATACGGGCGCCGGCACGAATCACTTCCATCAAAATCTTTTTCACCATCAGCGCGCCGCCGTGGCAGTTGATCTCTACCGTATCTTCTCTGGTATAACTGTGAGGCGCTTTCATAACGGAAACCATCACTTCATCTAAAACATTATCATCTCCATTGACGATAAAACCATAATGGATCGTGTGGGACGGATACTGTTCCAACGTTTTTTTCCTATCTCTGTTTTGATAGATTTGATTGACAATGGATACGGCTTCCCCGCCGCTTACTCGGATGATACCGATTCCCGCGTCCGACAGAGCGGTAGCGATCGCTGCGATCGTATCTGAAAAGAACCGACAGGAAAGCATCCCTGCCGATTCTTTTGATGACTCGCAAACTTGATTTTTAAGATTCTTCGCTGTCATAACTCTTCTCAAACTTCCTGTCGCTCTTCTCATATCTTTTCAACACAACGACCACATGGCGGAAAGGCTCTTCGCCTTCACTGTAAGTCGTCACATATCTGTCGTTTTGAAGAGCGGAATGAATGATTCTTCTCTCATAAGGATTCATAGGCTCCAAAGATACGGGGCGCTTCGTCCTCTTTACCTTATAGGAAATGTTCTTCGCCAGATTTTCCAGCGTCTCTTTTCTTCTCTTGCGGTAATTTTCGGTATCCACCTTTACTCGGATGTAGTTATCCACATCTTTGTTCACAACCAGAGACACCAGATATTGTAAGGAATCCAGCGTCTGCCCTCTCTTGCCGATCAGGATTCCCATTTCATCGCCGGAAAGCTCAATATCCATCGCGCTCTCCACTTCATCATACTTCACATCACATACAACGGTAAGATCCATCGCGGCAAATATGTCTCTTAAGAAATCCTTTGCCTTATCTTCCACAGAACCTTTTACCCGCACCTTGATCACGGCAGGCTTTGCGCCGATTCCCAAAAGCCCCGTTTTTCCCTCGTCAATCACTTCATATTCCAGCTTATCGCTGGTCACGGTAAATTTCTGACACGCCTCTGTGATCGCATCGTCAACTGTCTTTGCAGATACCTCGATAAAATCCATCTTGATTCCTCCTATTTATTATTCTTTTCGTTGTATTCTTTTACCATATTTGCTTTCGCCATCATACTGCCGGGCTTTGCATTTTTACTGTAATACTCCGTCGATTTTTTGACAAGTTCTTCTTTCTCCTCTTTGGAAAGTGTCTGTGTTGCCGCTTTCGAAGCAACGCCCGCCTTTTTGGTGTTCATATTGGCATAAGCCGCCATCTGCTGTGCCTGAGCGTTTGCCTTTTCCATCTTTTTCTTTGCTTTTTCCGCGTTTTTGCTGATTACTTCGTCCAGATCCATCTTATCGATGTGTTTGTTGATCAAAATCTGCTGAACGCTCCTGACGACCGCACCAGCCACCCAGTAAAGCCCCATACCTGCGGGAAGCGTGTAACATAAAACTGCTGACATGACAGGCATTACCATATTCATCGTCTTCATCGACTGCATCATGGTGTTCTGCTGCTCATTATCAGAGTTCACCTCCTGCTGCGGCATGAGCTTCACGTTGATCCACTGTGTTACTGCCGCCAGAACGGGAATCGCAAACGCTGCGATCATCATCGCGACAGATCCTGCCGCCCTTGCTTCACTGAACGTAAAGGAAGGGGAATTCGACATACTAAGTCCCAAAAAGTTATTGTACCGATCAAGAAGTGATAGCGTCTGATCCACATCTGCGGATAAATTAGAAAACTGTTCTTTGATACTGAGCCATTCCGCGGAAGACGCTTTATTCAGCACATCCACAAACGTATTCTGAACATAAGTAGTAACGCCGGAAGTAAAATTTTCATTTTCAAACTGTTTCGAATACATACTGGCGTTAGAAAAAGTCCGAATAAAATCCACGCTGCCATTTTCCGCGATCAGTTTGTCCACCAACGGAAAAAACGCATCCTTCACTTTTCCCACATAAGCGGGAATATTGTAGATCACGCGGTAAAGAGCAAGCAGGATCGGCATCTGGATCAAAAGCTGCACACAGCTTCCCGAGGGAGAAACGCCGTATTTTGCATAGACAGCCTTTGTCTCCATATTCATAGCCATCATGGAATCGTTATCCTGCTTTCCCTGATACTTCTTCTGGATCGCCTGCAATTCCGGATTCATTTTTGCGGAAAGTTTGGAAAACTTCTGCTGCTTGATCGTAAGAGGCATCAATAAAAGATAGATCACGATCGTAAACAGAATGATGGCAAGTCCGATATTGGGAATGCCGATCCGATCAATCACAAAAAAGATGCCTTCCATGATATAACCCAGTAATCTGGCTACAGGACCAAGGATCTTACCCGTATCCTTAGTCAACAAAATACTTGACAAAA
>JAMPGN010000307.1 GCA_023663915.1 Eubacterium sp.
TTAGTTTCAGAGACCTTATGTCTTTCGGAATGTTCATTCTTGCATTGCTGACCTTAATCGTTTTGATTAGTCAGTAGCGTTTTTCAAGTCCTAGCGATAGGCACAGAAAAACCACCCTTGTATACTTGGCTGTAGAGAGGGTGGCAATTCTGTCATGCTTGTTAGGTCAACCACCTTGTGGGCGGTTGTTTTCTCATGTTCATAATATATCATAATTTGTGCTTTTATTCAAGTGGATTGTGGAAAATGAAATTCAAAATGGTAACAGTTCAGCCTTCTGCATTCATAAAAGCGTCTGCTTCGCAGCCGGCGTCGCTTATGCGACTCATCTTTTATTTCATATCATTTATGGATACAAATTGGATACAGGATAAAAAGTTGTATGTTTGGGCATGGGAGTGTGGTATCATTAGGTTATCAAACCAGAAATGATAAGGAGCAATAGAGATATGAATCATTTAGGTACAACAGAATTAGAAACTGCACGATTAAACCTAAGACAATTTAAAATAGAGGATGCAGAAAATATGTACAAAAATGTAACAGTTCAGCCTTCTGCATTCATAAAAGCGTCTGCTTCGCAGACGGCGTCGCTTACGCGACTCATCTTTTATTTCATTTGAAGGCGCTCCGCTCATAACTTACGGTAAATAGCCTTAGCCGTGCAAGCACATCACGGCTATTTACCGTAAGTTATGGCTGAACTGTTACACAAAAATTGGGCTTCGGAGAATGAAGTCGCTAAATTTCTGACATGGCAGGCACATGCAAGTGTAGATGTGACAAGAACTCTTTTAAAGGATTGGATTAAAAAATATGAACAGGGTGATTTTTATAATTGGGTTATTGAGTTGAAAAGCAACAGGGAGATTGTTGGAAATATATCGGTTGTCTCGATTCAAGAAAATATAGAAGGTGCTGTAATTGGTTATTGTATGGGTACAAAATGGTGGGGAAGAGCAATCATGCCCGAAGCAGGGAAAGCGGTAATGCAATATCTTTTTGAGCAGGTGGGATTTCACAGGATTGCAGCCAGTCATGATAAGAACAACCCTAAATCGGGAAGGGTAATGCAAAAGATCGGCATGGTCTATGAGGGAACGCTAAGAAGTGCGGGTTTTAACAATCAAGGAGTTATTGACGAAGTGTGGTATTCTATATTGCGAGAAGAATACAAGAAATGACTTGGACAGATTCACGTTTAGGGAGGTTTTGATGAACATGCACTACGCCAAGAAAGCTGCCGTATGTCTATTGCTTCTATCATTACTATCTCTTGCCGCATGTGGCACAGAGACGAAAACAGATGGAGCTGCGACGCATGAAGACCCTGCACAGGAAGAGGAAAACGGTGCAAAAGAGGAGAATATCGCGATTGCATTAGAGGAAGATCCAGAAGACAAGAAAGAAATTGAAAATGTCAAGAATCCGTCGGAACAAAAAGCAGAAGAGCCGCCAGCGTCAGAGGGAACAACTTTTAAATCCGTACTTTTGGGCAAAAGTAACTTTGTATGTACGGATTTAGAAAATCAAAGTCTGAATATCAGCGAGATCAAGCACGCCGTTACAGATGATGACAGCGTCACCATAGGCGTTACAAAATTCGCATGGATCGATCTTGACGGTGACGGTGAGGAAGAAACGGTTCTTTGGCTGCAGATGAACGGTATTTCTGACTGCGGTTTTGAGATCTTGCACTATCAAAATGGGGAAGTGTATGGATATACGGCGCCATATAGGGCATTTATGAATTTAAAGACAGACGGTACGTTTTTATTTTCAAATGGCAGCGCTGATTTTGGAGTAGGACAAATGATTTTTTCTGGAACCGCATACAGAATAAACGGACAGGTTTACAGCGAATCTGAATATGACGCGGACAAGGAATGCATGGTGCGGTATTATGCAGATGAGGAAGCTTGTTCAGAGGATGCGTTTCATGCTGCCATCGATCGTCAGGAACAAAAAATGGATGTGATCTGGTACGATTTATCTGATGACAACATAAACGCTGTCCTTTGATCGGGTTCGGAATGGAGGTAGTTATGTCGTTTGATTTTAAAAAAGAGTATAAGGAATTTTATATGCCAAAGAATAAACCCAGCATTGTTGAAGTCCCTAAAATGAACTATATCGCAGTAAGAGGGGCGGGGAATCCGAATGAGGAAAATGGAGATTATAAAAAAGCAATCGGTTTATTATATGGTATTGCTTATACGATCAAAATGAGTTATAAAGGCACGCATAAAATAGATGGATTTTTTGAGTACGTGGTTCCGCCGCTGGAGGGATTTTGGTGGCAGGATGGTAGGAAGGGCACGATTGACTATAATAGTAAAAGTACTATGCACTTTATATCCATCATCAGACTACCAGACTTTGTGACAGAGGCAGACGTTGCGTGGGCAATGGAAGAGGCGGCGAAAAAGAAAAAGCAAGACTTTTCAAGCGTTACATTTTTAACTTATGAGGAAGGGATCTGTGTGCAATGTATGCACGTAGGTTCTTATGATGATGAACCTGCAACCGTCCGTCTCATGCACGAGTATGCGAAAGAAAATGGATATGAATTGGATATAACTGATACAAGATACCATCACGAAATATATATAAGCGACCCAAGAAAATGTGAGGTAAGTAAATTAAAGACAGTGATAAGACACCCGATCAAAAAGGTGTAGGCAAATGCAGGCTTTCCTAAATCGGGAATCGCGAATGTTAATTTGCGTTGCTTGCCGCAACGAGTCATCCTCCGTATCATGGTAGTGAAAGGAGGGCATTCCTAATGCTGAACGAAAACATCAAAGCAATCAGGAAATCCAAAGGGCTTTCGCAGGAGGAGCTGGCAATCAAGTTAAATGTGGTGAGACAGACAATATCAAAATGGGAGCAGGGTTTGTCGGTTCCAGATGCCGATATGCTGCTTTCCATAGCAGAGGTATTGGAGCTGCCTGTCAGCACACTGCTTGGGGAAACGGTTGTCGAGACGAAGACCGATGATTTAAAAGCAATATCTGAAAAACTTGAGGTCATAAACCTGCAGCTTGTGCATAGAAAGGCGGCGAGACAAAAAGCGGTGCATTGGCTTTTGATCTCATTGTCTGTGGTGATCGTAGCTGTTTTTGCGGTTCTAATCATTGTATTAGACAGTCCTTACTTGGGTTGGGATTATAGTGATCCCGAAACCGCAGTTGTTGGAACCGTGTTTCACGCCTTTGAGTGGTTGTTCGTAAGAATAGCGCCGTTTGCCTTGCTTGGCACAATCACAGGAATTTGCCTGACACGAAGGAAAATATAAAATACCTCATTTTTTGAGGCGTCTGTTTATCAGTCTAAAATCCGCAAATGATAAGTGTAAAGCCTTTGAAATTCAATAGGCTTTACATTTTTATGTAATTTAGGAAATTCCTACGCTTACTTCGAGTTTGCCGAAGGCAAATCTCGCAAACGAGCGAAGCTCGTTTTTTTATTTCGCGGAGCGATTTACTTTTTCCTATGCTTATTTCGAGTTTGCGAAGCGAACTCGCAAACGAGCGAAGCTCGTT
>JAMPGN010000308.1 GCA_023663915.1 Eubacterium sp.
GGAGAAACAATATATATGTTAGTTACACCACAAGAGCATATTTTTCGATTAAATGAGAATAGTTTAAAAGTGCGTATTCGCTGATAGTTATCCATAGAAATAATGTTGTAAAGAGAAAATGCAAAAGCGATATTTCGTTTGGAACGTAACGGTTATTAAATGCTAAAAATGATTTAAAAATTCGCAGTCCCCGTCGAAAACGCCACGCCCCACAACCATATGCGTATCACGCCGCATATCACAAGATGCAGCGGATAATAAAGATAAAACAGTTTCCCGATTCCCTTCATGGAACCGCGCTTTCCATTATAAAAATACAGAAGCGGAATGGTCAGACAAGTGCCCAACTGGATAAACGCATATACTTTATCAATAAACAGGAAATAGACAAGGGCATACATCAGCACTAATAACATCATATGCGTCATCTGCCTTTTGAAATTGCCCCGGTTCATGCCGATTGCCGGAATGGACATCGTCGCGATACAGCTCCAATCGGACGGAAACGTAATCAGACAGATTGCTATGGTAGCGAGATTTTTCTGCCAAGCCTTCCACGTTGCCTGATCGTGTATGTACAGCAGAACCAATCCCCATGCCAATGACCACACGACTCCGGTCTGGTTAAATACGGTCGTCTGAAAAGGAAGAAAAGGTATCCCGAAGCAGAAGTTATAAGCAAAATGGGAAATCGCCGCCAGCAGAAACAGCCGGGCGGCATATTTTTTGAGATCGTGCGTGTAATGATATCCCTCGGCAATGAAAAACCACATGATGGGAGCGGTAAGCCTGCCGATTACATGAAACAGGATGACAAACCATTCCGTGGAATAACCGGGATACAGTGTCCATGTCAGGTGGTCTAATGTCATTGCCGCGATCGCAATCAACTTGAGCTGGTTAGAATTTAAGCCTCTTTCTTTATTTATCATAATGAATCCCCTGTGTATTTTCTGCGTTTATGTTCTCTAACTTCTTAATGCACCGCCCGTCCATTTTAATTTCTGTTTGCCAGTTTCTGTCATGGCAAATCTTTTGTCCGGGAGGTCTGACTGGATAGCTGTTTTTCTATAACAATATAAAATTATACTAATATAATTTTATGCTATGTTCAATCGTTTCATGGATATTCTGGTTTAAAAATGCTGGGGCTGAAATAGTGAACGCTTTTTTGGATCAGCAGAGAAAGGAAGTATTTTTTCAGAAAATATTGAGGAAATCGTGAGGAGAATGATTTCATTCTGTGGACGGTCATGCTACAATATGCGTAATGTGTTCCGCTCTTTTATGATAGTAAGAGGATGAAAGGGAGTGGAAGAAAAAGGAATGCACACAGATGCAGATATACAGGAGGTCATCATGACAGCAGAAGAAATTATGAACTCAGGAAAGTTATACAAAGTAATGGAGGTGACAGACGAACAGGGCAATTTTTATGAATCGCTCCAACGGATGGAAGAATACAACGCCGCAGGATATACGCCGGAGGGTTTAGAAAAGAAAGCCCGTATTTTGCGTGAGCTGTTTGCGGAGGTAGGCGAAAACGCTTATATACAGGCTCCGTATCATGCCATGTGGGGCGGCGGCACAAAGGACATTCCCGCCAATGTTTTTGCAGTTGGAAACCCTGCAAGGGTTCTTAGGGAAATTACCGCAGATGATGACATTTATTATGATCATGGGAAACTGATTTCTGAAAATCTGATTTAGGTTAAGAAGTGATAACTATGCCGGAATTACCGGAAGCTGAAACAATAAAAAGAGTGATTGAACCACAGATACAAGGACTTTTCATCGAAAAAGTTACGGTGAAACGCCTGGAAGAGAAGCACACGCATATTCTGACGAGTGTGGAGTGGGAACGGATTGCCGCTGCAATCCCGGAACGCCTTTCCTTTTTTATCGATGCAAACAAAATGTCGATCACCATTTCCACATCAAGGGTGTGGAAACTTGGATATGGAAATCATAAGCAGTGACGGAGAAAAAATTTTTGTATAGTTGTTATACAGCTAAAAGAACATACAGGCAGTTGAGCTTCTATTTCAGCGCCAATCCGATGAAACGATCTGCATAATCAGCCATGAATAGCGGAATATTCAGTACATCGCCGTCCAGTTTTAAATTATTCAGAGAGAAGCGAATACGGAGTTTGATCTGCTCCGGAAACAGCTCTTTAAATTTTTTGAGACTCTTGCTGGCAGTGTTTGCCTCGGACTTGACTTCTACGGGGAAGATGTCATTCTCCCGCTGGATGAGAAAATCCACTTCATAAGGCGGATTGTTCTGAGTCCAGTACCGGGGAGTTACTTCAAACTGTGTGATCAGAGTCTGCAGCACAAAGTTCTCGGTCAATGCACCCTTAAATTCGGTGAACAGGCGGTTTCCTTCTCCGAAGGCAGTAGGAGCCAGTTGAGCCAGACGGCGGAGAAGCCCAACGTCTGTCAAATAAATTTTGAATGCGGACAGATCATCATAAGCAGCTATCGGCAGATGGGGAGCCAAACTGCGGTAGACTTTATGCACTAGTCTGGCATCAACCAGCCATTGCAAAGCATCTTCGTATTCGCGGGCGCGTGCCCCTTCCTTGACAACCTTGTAGATAAACTTTTTATTTTCTTTTGCAAGTTGGGAAGGTACAGATTTCCAAACCATGGAGATTTTAGGAAATTCGCTGGTGTTGGGATGCTTGGCAAAGTCGCGTTCATAGGCGCCGATGATTCCGGACAAGGCTTCCTGCATGGCGGAAACATCTCGTGCTTCTGTCCACATTAAGACGGATTCGGGCATACCGCCGGTGACATAGTACATTTTCAGTTTTTCGTAAAGCGGATTGAAGAATGCATCGGGAATTGGTTCAATGGTATTCACGCTTTCCAGATACTTAGCAAGATTCTCATCGCCGTTGGCAAGTAGAAATTCACTGAAAGTCATAGGATCAATCTGCATAAAATTGACTTTGCCGACCGGAAAGGAAGACGGTTTGGCAAGAGCAATTCCCAACAGGGAGCCGGCGCAGGCGATATGGTATTGCGGGGCATTTTCACAGAAATACTTCATAGAGTTAATGACCTTGGGACAGTCCTGTATTTCATCAAAGATGATAAGAGTCTTTTCCGGAATGATTTTCTGACCACTGGCAAGCATCAGATTTTGCAGAATACGATCCACATCTTTGGTTGTCTCGAAGAATTGTTTGTATTCCTCGTTTTCATCAAAGTTAAAGTAGGCTGTATTTTCATAATAGCGTCTGCCAAATTCCTTTAAAATCCATGTTTTGCCTACCTGCCGCACGCCCTTTAAGATTAATGGTTTGCGATAGGGCGAATTTTTCCAATCCAGCAGTTTTGACAGAATGAATCGTTCCATAGAAACAAGTCCTCACATTTTTATAGGGATTTATGTGTAAAAAATCACATTTTTATTATATTCAAGACATAGGAAAAATACAACCATTGTCATAAAATTATTTAAAAATTTGCTGTTCCCGTAGAAAACGCCACGCCCCACAACCATATGCGTATC
>JAMPGN010000309.1 GCA_023663915.1 Eubacterium sp.
CAATAAAGATTATAAGGAAAGGATGGGAAATATTATGGGCGGAGTAATCTTGGAAATGGAGTCAGATAAGATATGGGATAGGGCATGGAATAATGCATGGAATGATGCATGGAATAATGCATGGAATAAAGCTGATCAGTACGCAGATTCGCGTAGCCAGATATTATGTGTTGATAATATGGTGAAAAAAATGAATATATCTTTGGAGAAAGCATGTGAAATTCTGGACATCACAGTAGATGATTACCACAATGCAATAAATCTTGTCAAGGAAATAGAAGAAGAGAGAAAGTCTAGGGTGGGCAATTCATAAAAAGATCCTTAGTTGAAACGCAAGCCCTAATGGATTCCTTGATGCAGGAGTATTTCGGCTAAGATCATTCGTTTTGGAAGTATTTAACATCCCAAACAAGAAAGGCACTTTCTATGGCGCTTAAAAATAAACTTAACATAACCGATTCAGCAGAACTTGCTCAAATAGAAGAGAAAATCAGCAAAAGGAAAGCAGCTTTACTTTTTGAGAATAATTATTTATATACTTTAAAAGCCGGAACTTTGGACAGTCTTTTGAAAATACACGAGTTCCTTTTTGAAGAGATTTATGATTTTGCCGGCAAAGTAAGAAATGTTAATATTTCTAAGGGCAATTTCAGGTTTGTTCCAGTCATGTATCTAAAGGATGCACTTAGGAATATTGAGAAAATGTCCCAGTCAACATTTGATGAAATTGTTGAAAAATATGTGGAAATGAATATAGCACACCCGTTTCGGGAAGGAAACGGCAGAAGTACAAGGATCTGGCTGGATTTGATGTTAAGACAGGAACTTGGAAAGGTGACGGATTGGAGCAGGATTGATAAGGAAGATTATCTGCTTGCAATGGAGAGAAGCCCGATTAGAGACACGGAAATAAAATATTTGTTAAAAGGTGCGTTGACGGACAGAATAAACGACCGTGAATTATACATGAAAGGCATAGACCGCAGTTATGATTATGAAGGTTATTCGACCTATAAAACGGAAAATCTATGCTGAAACAGCAATCATATCAGAATGAAAAATTTTTACAGGCACAAACACACATAAGAGGACTCAATGATGACCAATTTTGACTATCTATTAAAGAAAAAGGAATATTCAGATTTCGCGGCGCAGGCAGTGGAAGCTGAGGAGAGCATTACGATTTCTCCGGCAACCTGCGCGATTTTGTCAAGACGTGCCATGGAGCTGGCTGTGCGTTTTGTATTTTCCTACGATGCAGACTTGAAGCTGCCCTATCAGGATAATATTTCCAGCCTGATTCATGAACGGACGTTTCGCGACATTATTGAGCCGAGACTTTTTCCGATGCTCAAATATACAATCCATCTGGGAAATGTTGCGGTTCATACGAACAGCCACATCCAGAGAGATGAGGCTGTGATTGCGCTAAGGGATCTTTTTGAGTTTTGTGACTGGATTGATTATTCTTATTCCAAGGAATATAAAGAAAAAGTATTTGATGAATCGCTCTTGCCGTCGGGGAAAGAAAAGCATATCAAGGCAGGCGAATTGAAAGCGCTATATGACAGTCTTGGCAGTAAGGATCAGAAACTCGCAGAGGTACTCAAGGAAAACGAGGAACTCCGCAGGCAAATGTCCGAAAAACGCCAGCAGCATACACAGACAAGAGAGTTTCGTATCGATACGCTCAGTGAAGCCGAGACACGGAAGAAATATATTGATGTGGAATTACAGGAAGCAGGCTGGATAACAGGCAGAAATTGTACCGTGGAAGAGCCTGTTACCGGCATGCCGAATTGTACCGGCAAAGGGTATATCGATTATGTACTGTGGGGCAAAGACAATCTTCCGCTTGCGGTAGTTGAGGCGAAGAGAGCGTCTGAAGATACGATGGCTGGCAGCCAGCAGGCGAAACTTTATGCAGATTGCTTGCAGAATCAGTATAGCAGAAGACCATTGATTTTTATTACGAATGGATTTGAGATATTTTACATAAATGATTACATGTGTTATCCGATGCGGGAAGTCGCAGGATTTTTTACACAGGAAGAATTACAGCTTGAGATTGACAGGAGGCATCAGCGCAGGTCTTTAGACAGAATCGAGATCAATGACGATATCACGGATCGCCCGTATCAGAAAGAAGCCGTCACTGCAGTCTGTGACGCGGTCGCAAAGAAACATCGGAAAATGCTGATTGTGCAGGCAACCGGTTCGGGCAAGACACGGGTGAGTATCAGCATTGTTGATGTGCTGCGCCGTCACAACTATGTGAAAAATATTCTTTTTCTGGCAGACCGGACCGCTTTGGTCAGACAAGCTAAGAACAGTTATACAAATCTGCTCAAAGATTTATCCTGTTGTAATCTGTTAGAAGGCAAGGATGACCCGGAAGCGTCGCGGATGATTTTTTCTACTTATCCGACGATAATGAATGCAATCGACGAGAGGAAGAATAAATTCGGTGAAAGGCTATTTAGTCCGGGACATTTTGATCTGGTTATCTGTGATGAAGTTCACCGTTCTATCTATAGGAAGTATCAAGAAATCTTCGAGTATTTTGATGCGATGGTCTTAGGAATGACGGCGACTCCTAAGAATGAGATTGATAAAAATACATATGCTATTTTTGATCTTGAAAGAGGTGTTCCGACTTTTGCCTATGAGTTGGAGAAAGCCGTTCGGGAGGGCTATCTGGTCACTTATTCCACGCTTGAGTATAAGACGAAAATCATGGAAGACGGTATTCATTATGATGAGCTGTCGGATGAAGAGAAGGAAGCGTATGAGGAAACTTTTGCAGAGGATGACAGGATCGCGGAGGATATTTCGAGTGCGGCAATCAACACATGGCTTTTCAATGCGGACACGATCGATCTGGTTCTAAATGAACTTATGGAAAAAGGTCTTAAGATCGAAGGCGGAGATAAACTTGGCAAGACGATCATTTTTGCGAAAAACAGTCTGCACGCAAAGGCTATTGTTAAGAGATTTCATGTCCTATTTCCGGAATATGGCGGAGATTTCATAAAGCAGATTGATTACAGCATCAAATATTGTGATTCACTGATTGATGATTTCGCATCCAAGAATAAAATGCCTCAGATTGCGGTATCAGTCGATATGCTTGATACCGGTATTGATATTCCCGAAATACTGAATCTGGTCTTTTTTAAGAAAGTCAGGAGTTATGCGAAGTTCTGGCAGATGATTGGAAGGGGGACGCGGCTGTGTCCGGATCTGCTGGGAGAAGGAATAAATAAAGAGTGTTTTTTAATTTTTGATTTCTGCAATAACTTTGAATATTTCAGAGTGGATAAAAAGGGCAGTGAAAGTGGTATTCAGGAGACGCTCTGCGAGAAAATTTATAATATTAAAACAAGG
Source organism: Eubacterium sp. (assembly GCA_023663915.1). Next base: position 3,388 of record JAMPGN010000309.1, read on the forward strand.
ATATGCAGGGAATTGCAGGATTCTTTTTATACATCGGACGAGGCGTATGTTTCATACAGAAATGATTTGACGGATGATCTGCACCGGGCAGTTGTTGAATTAAATAACAGTAGTTTTATGGTAA
>JAMPGN010000030.1 GCA_023663915.1 Eubacterium sp.
GGTTGCGTCCGGTGTCACAACTTACACCGGAATGCTTAGAAAATCTATTCGACGAAACCCGACACAAGAGAACTTTTTGTGCAATCTGCCTTCACTACGTATACGAAAGAACTTCTGACATCCGAATCTCAATAAGGAATTTCTATTGCACAAAACAAGCGCATCTCACTTTTATGTTGACAAAGCGACACCAATGACGCATAATAGAAAGCGACACGGATGTTGCAAAATGAAAGAGGTGATACCATGAGCTTAAAGGGAGAGAAGACAAAACAGGACATTCGGGAAAAGGCATACCAACTGTTTGCGGAAAAAGGATTTAAGGAAGTTACAATGAAAGATATTTGTGAACAGACCGGGCTTAGCCGTGGCGGATTGTATCGCCATTATGAAAGTACCGAACAGATTTTTTTGGAAATTGTGAATGCTTTTTCGGATAAACAGAGAGAAGAAGTATCCGCTAAAATGAAACAGTGCATTCCGGCTGTTACGATATTGGAGGAACTACTTTCGGGATATGCAAGGGAAATGATTGACTACCAAAATTCTTTCAGCCTTGCCCTCTGTGAATTTTATAGTAATCCGGAAATCTCGAAAGAAGATAATTCGATAAAAAGGCAGTATGAAATTTCAAAATCTACATGGGTAGAACTGATCAACTATGGAATAGGCACAGGAGAATTTAACCCTGTAATCCCGGAAGCGGTTTTTCATGTAATCCTATTTGCATATCAAGGAGTGCGAATGTACAGTAGATTGATGAAAATGGACCATAATATTCCCAGTCAGATAATATATGAAATAAAAAGGCTTCTATTGCCGGAGGAGGTTCCACATGAAAAATGATATTTGTCTGGTAAGACCTACTTTAGAACTAAAGGAGAAAGCGCTTGCATATCGCGAGGAGCATTTTCAACATGGAGAAAAGATTATCTATGGAAGTGAACTTTTTGACAAGACAGAAAGCTATGAGGATTGGCTGTCTTCCGTAACGCTGAACACCGATCCTGAAACGGTAAATGAAAACTGGGTAGTCACGGATACTTTTTTTGCAATAAGAAAAAGTGACAAGAAGGTAATCGGAATGATTGATTTAAGACATACACTGAATGAATTTTTGAAAGATCTCGGAAATTGCGGGTATAGTGTACGTCCTTCTGAAAGAAGCTTTTCTTTTGAAAATGGGATGGCAGATATTTATGGAATCGTTTTATGAGTTTTGACTTGCATAATAATTCCAAAATTGGAATAAATATTGAAATAGTGTAAATAATATGCCATAATGGGAATATAAATGGAGGTATCAGGAGTGGTTTGGAGACAGGAATATTTAGAACAATTAGCGGAATGGAAAGATGAAAGTGTGATCAAAGTCGTTACCGGAATCAGACGATGCGGTAAATCGACGCTTTTCAATCAGTATCAGGAATATTTAAGAAAAACAGGTGTTACTAACGAACAGATTGTCTCTATTAATTTTGAGGATCTGGATTTCGAGGATCTGCTGGATTATAAGGAGCTTTATCGGTATGTCAAGGAAAGGTTATGTGAAGGTAGAATGACTTATATTTTTCTTGACGAGATCCAGAAAGTAGATTCTTTTCAGAAAGTTGTTGATAGTATATATATTAAGGAAAATGTTGATCTTTACATTACCGGCTCGAATGCCTGTATATTGTCCAGTGATCTGGCAACATTGCTAAGCGGAAGATATGTGGAAATATCACTGCTTCCATTGTCCTACCGCGAGTACTGCGAAGCGGCAGGGCGGGAATCCTGTGAAGAGCTTTTTGCCGAGTTCATGAAATATGGCGGATTGCCATATATCGCGACGATGAGCAGGACAGAAGAAAAAGCGGAAATGTATTTGGAAGGTATTTATAATACGGTGATCATAAATGATATAGAAGAGCGTCAGCGCCGCAAAGACCATGATCCGGATAAACGAAAGGTGACAGATATCACGCTTCTTAAATCTATTTCAAAATATCTGGCAAGTGTCATAGGAAGTCCGGTATCTGTGAAAAGCATTACAGACTATCTCATATCAAGCGGACGCAAGGTATCACCGAATACAGTGAATGATTATCTCGATGCTTTGACGGACTCGTTTGTGTTCTATGCTGCCGACCGATTTGATATCATTGGAAAACAGTTATTGAAAGTGAATCGAAAATATTACATGGTTGATCTTGGAATCAGAAACCATATCCTGCCAAGAAAAGATTACGATTTAGGATTTTCTGTGGAGAATATCGTTTATTTTGAACTGCAAAGGCGCGGTTATCGGGTATATATCGGAAAATACGGAAATACGGAAGTCGATTTTGTTGCGCAAAAGCAAGGGTCACTGGAATATTTTCAAGTGACGGCAGACATGTCTGCACAGGAGACGTTTGAGCGTGAAATGCGCCCGCTTCGCAGTATCAAGGATAATTATGCCAAGACGGTGCTGACGCTTGACAGGCTGACGGCGGGCAATTATGACGGCATCGTTGTGAAGAATGTGATGGCGTGGCTGGAAGCACAGTAAAGTGCCTGTCCGGATCGGATGCGGGGAGACTACTTAATGTTCACCGACCATTTTGCCAGCTCGGATAAGATTGGAAGCAAATCCCGCGTCAGATCGGTTGTTTCGTACTCTACCCGGATAGGAACTTCCATATATTCCGTGCGTTTGATAAAGCCGTTGTCTTCTAGTTCCTTTAGGGATTTCGCAAGCATAGTGTTGGAAATTCCATTTATTTTTCGTTTCAGGTCATTGTAACGTGTCGCTCCGCTGGCGCTTAGGGAACATAGAATCGAAAGTTTCCATTTTCCACCGAGGGTTTCCGATACCCTTTGAAGCGGGCATGCTTCTGTACAGGGGCAGGCGTGGCTGACTGTCATGTGTTTTCTCCTTTTACTCATTTTTGTAACAGTTCAGCCTTCTGCTGAACCGTTATCATTTTTTTCTTACTTACTCATAAATAACTTACTAATTGACACCTGATTGATGCATCCCTATAATTATATATGGTACGGAAATAAGAGTAAAGCATTTTTTGAGAGTATGCGAGGTGATTTCATGAATATTGCAGTGAGATATTACACAAGGTCAGGAAATACCAAGAAACTTGCCGAGGCGATTGCCAAGAAGATTGTAAGAAAGAAGGGGTTATGATTATGCAGGCAATCATGGAAACATTGTTTGATATTGTATATTTGACTCTGGTTATCACAGTCGGGATCAGAATGATGCTCCAAGGACGGGGAGAGAAACAGTACTTCCTGTTTGGCATGATGGCGGTCATTCTTGGCACGGGCGATGCTTTTCACCTTCTTCCACGTGCCTATGCGTTGTGTACAACAGGTCTGGAAAATTATACGGCGGCGCTTGGCATAGGCAAACTTGTCACGTCCATCACTATGACCGTATTTTATGTGTTGCTCTATTATGTATGGCGGACACGGTACCATGTGCAGGGTGGAAATGTCCTAACGGCATGCATTTGTCTGTTAGCTGCCGCAAGAATTGTCCTGTGCCTTTTTCCGCAAAATAAGTGGACATCTGCAGATGCGCCGCTTGCATGGGGAATTTATCGGAATATTCCGTTTGTGGTGCTCGGACTGCTTATCATTATTCTTTTTTATAAAAAAGCTGCCGAGACAAACGATAAAGGCTTCCGGTTCATGTGGCTGGCGATCGTGTTAAGTTTTGGTTTCTATATTCCGGTAGTTCTTTTTGCGGATGCCTATCCTATGATCGGCATGCTCATGATCCCTAAGACATGCGCCTATGTGTGGATGGTGCTTATGGGATATTATGATAGGAAAAGAAAACTTCGTAGCGTGGAAAGGTAAGGGAGAAGTTTTATGGATGAGAATTTTGATATTCAGGCATATATGACACGGGGAGTAGAGCGGATTGTAGCCGATTCCTTGAAAGCAACTTTCAAAGACCCGCGGGAAAGCGCATTTATGGTCAAATTTGCCGCAGCCAGCCGGAAAGCCTCCAAGATACGGGCCAAAGAAGAGGAAAACGGCTTACATATTCCGCCATTTCTGATTGCAAGCATTACCAGCAGTTGTAATTTGCACTGTGCAGGGTGCTATTCCAGATGCAACCATGCTACGCAGGATTCGGAACCGGTGAGCCAGCTTACCAGTGAAGAATGGCTTTCTATTTTCAAGGAAGCGGATGAACTTGGCATAAGCTATATCCTGCTTGCAGGCGGAGAACCGCTGCTTCGGCGGGATATCATCGAGGCGGCGGGCAGAATGCAGAATATTATTTTTCCGGTCTTCACAAACGGGACGTATATGGATGAAAAGTATTTCCGACTTTTTGATCAGTGTCGTAATCTGATTCCGGTCATGAGCATAGAGGGTGGAAAAGAAGAGACGGATATGCGCAGGGGAGAGGGTATCTATGAGAAATTGATCTCCAATATGGACCATCTCCACGAGAAAAGTCTGCTGTTCGGGGTATCCGTCACGGTGACGACGGAAAATGTAGGGGAAGTCGTTTCGGATGATTTTCTGGGTCGTCTTGCGGACAGAGGATGTAAACTTGTGATTTATGTCGAGTTCGTACCGGTTACGGAGGAAAGCCGTGAACTGGCGCCCGGCGAGGAAGAACGGGAATTTCTCAAGAATGGTATCAAACGGCTGCGCGGGAAGTATCCGGAGATGGTTTTCGTCTCTTTTCCGGGTGATGAAAAAAGTTCCGGCGGTTGCATTGCGGCGGGAAGAGGATTTTTCCATATCAATTCGCATGGCGGAGCAGAACCGTGCCCGTTTTCACCCTATTCGGACATGAATGTGAGGGATACTTCCTTAAAGGCAGCAGCAAACTCCAAGCTGTTTCAGGCTTTGCGGGAAGGGGATCTGCTTGCGGACGACCATGCCGGCGGATGCGTCTTATATGAGAAAAGGGCGCAGGTGGAGAAACTTGTTGCGAATTAGCGGTTTACAAACAATATTGTTTTTATTATGATAGATTCATGAAAGAATGTAAGTAAAGCGGAGAGTTGTTATGTATAATTTTACGGTAATGCATCAAAATGAAGCAGTGGCAAGAGTGCAGATTTCTGATGACCGTAAAGATGTTAAAATAAATAAGATCATTCCGGATTCCATTTTTCAGCCGTTTGGCGGGGGTGATTTGTCTCCAGAAGCCATGGTCATGGTCTCTGGGAGTAGTATAGGAACCCAAAAGAAATATTATGACAGAGGATATTGGTATAAGCAGAACAGAACCGGATATGAAGGCAGGGCAGAGTACCTGGCTTCTAAAGTGCTTTCCTGCTCGGATATCGACGAGTATGTGGAGTATGAGTGTTGTAAAATTAACGGAGCAGATGGATGTCGTTCTTTCAATTTTCTGAAAGATGATGAATCTTACATCAGTTTGCAGAGGTTATATGATATTTATCATGGCGGTCAACTGTCAGAAAGAGTCAGATTGTATGATAATGTTTCAGAGAGAATTGAATTTGTCACAGAATTTGTGGTAAATACAATAGGAATTGATTTAAGGCCGTATTTAAGCAAGTTACTCACATTTGATATGCTGATTCTGAATGTGGATCGACATTTTAATAATCTTGGAATTGTGGTAAATGGAAAGAAACAAATTTATCGACCGGCACCCGTTTTTGATAATGGAAATTCACTGTTGAGCGATATGAATCGATATGATTATAACGATTCGCTGGAAGAGAATATAAGTAAAGTGATTGGTCAGCCTTTTTGTGCAAATCTCGAATATCAGGCAATGGAAATAGGACCTAGCCTGAAAATAAATTATCAAAAATTATTTAAAGAATTATCGCGTGAGCCGGATTCTAGAGCGCTTGAAGTACTGCATTTTCAGTTGAAAAAATATGAAAATATTCTTAGAGATGATACTTTAATGAAAGGTTTTCATTGATTTGCTTTCATCGAGAGAAAAACCGTTTGACACCAACCCTCCTAAATGATAAACTAATATCAATTAAATTCCCATGAGGGAGTAGCAAGCGTATATCGTAGCAAGTCAACATACTGACCTCACGGTCTGGCTTGTTTTAAATTGCGAGACTCATGTATAGCCAAACTATACATGGAGTCTGTACATTTTACAATATATCCCAAGTATAGTTTGAACGACTGTACTTGGGTTTTTATGTTATAGGAGGAACGAAAGATGGAATGGAATGCATTATTTTTCTTTAACAGCGTATTACTTGGCGTCGGGTTGGCGATGGATGCTTTTTCGGTGTCACTTGCTAACGGATTAAATGAACCGGACATGAAAAAACAAAAGATGTGTGGAATCGCGGGTGTGTTCGCCTTTTTTCAGGCGCTAATGCCATTGACTGGATGGATATGCGTGCATACCATCATTCAGTATTTCAAGGCGTTTGAAAAGTTTATCCCCTGGATTGCACTGGTGTTATTGCTCTATATCGGCGGCAAGATGCTGATGGAAGGCATCCGAAATAAAAATGAGGAGAGTAGAAAGCCCGGAGTCGGCATGGTGGAACTATTGATACAGGGAGTGGCAACGTCGATCGATGCGCTGTCAGTTGGGTTTACGATTGCCGGATATGGGCTGGCGATGGCAGTCGTATGCGCCCTTATCATTGCGTCCGTGACTTTTGTGATCTGTATGGCGGGATTGTTGATCGGCAAAAAATTCGGAACAAAGTTTTCAGGCAGGGCAGCTATACTGGGCGGTTCAATTCTGATTGTGATCGGGCTGGAAATATTTTTTGCGGGAGTATTTTCGTAAGCTATTTACGCTGGCAATTCCGATTGCTTTCAATATCTGCTGGTTGTTGATTCTTTTGCATGTCGAATTTTCTCTTGACATAAATCTATATATAGCGTAATATAATAACAAAAGGAGCGGTTTTTTACCGTACAGTCTCTTGAGACTCAAGCGGCGTACTCGCTTCTTTTTTTATGTCTATAATATCATATAAATATAATCCCCTAGTTGTTTTTCTGACAACTAGGGTTGCCTTGTATTTATTACAACGTCCCTGCGTTTATAATCATTGCATCAATAATTTGTGCTGAATTTGCTTTTGCTTTTGCCAATGCTCCGCGAAGTTTCTTTGTATAGTTTGACTCAGAAAATTCATCCGGAAAATCACCTGCAATACATATCTGATCCTGATATTCTTGAACGATATATGTTTGTCCTATATACCGTTTTAGATATTGCTCGACGTCATTCCATGGAATATTTTGTTTATTTGTAAAAATAATTTTATCAATTTGTGATACTTTAAAATTCATTCTTTTATACCCTTAAATTCAGTCTTGGTTTCTATAATTTGTTTCAACTTACAATCTCATCGATAATATCCCGAATATGGATCTGCATGGTATCCAGGCAGGGCACAGGACTGACATGGTCGTTTAATAAAAGGGGAAGTTCCGTACATCCAAGAACGATCGCTTCAATCTGTTCTTCCGCCTGCATACGGGTGATGATCTTTTGAAAAGATTCTAAAGTCTCCCTCTTTACAATGCCGTGCTCTAATTCGGACGATATTGTTTGATTGATATATTCCATGTCTGTATCTGAAGGTATAACGATCTGAATCTCCTTGCGGGAAAAAGGTTCTTTGAAAAAATCTTCTGTCATGGTGAAAATGGTACCCAGCAAGCCGATTCTTTTCAGATTCCGTTTCTGTGCTTCCTTGCAGGTGGATTCGATGATGCTGATTAACGGGATGGGCGACAATTCCTGCAGCCGGTCAAAGACGATATGGGGCGTGTTGGCAGACAAAGCGGCAAAATCAGCGCCGCTTCGTACTAAATTTTGAATAGCCTGTAAAAGATAATCAGTCAGCTCCTCATATCTGCGCTCCCCGCAAAACCGTAAAATATCAAATACATTCACGCTTTCAATGGTTAAATTTGGGAAAAAGTCTTTTCCGAGCCTTTCCTGTACTCCATAAACGATATCATGATAATAAGGGATTGTTGATTCCGGTCCCATTCCACCTACTAATCCTAACTTTTTCATAACGATTACCTCGATTTTGGAACTGCTCTATGATAAAATCTGCGTTTTACATTGGAATTGCATATGTTCAGATGCCTTAAAATTTTCTGCGCTGCGGCAATATTTGCCTTCTTAAGCTATTATATAGAGCTTTTGACACCCAAACCATAAATACAAGTTTCTAGCAGCAAAATTATAGCACATACTTCATAGCACGCCAACATCTCTTATATTATATTTTTTCATCCGATAAAATTTCATTGCAAACCAAACGATAAAGCCTTAAAATATGATTAAAGATACAGTTATATTCACGAGGGAAGTGAGTTTATGGCGGAACGTTTAACCAGAGAGCAAATGGCACAAAAATATCCTAATACATGGCTGGGTTTAAACAATATAAAATATCAGAATGACGATGGAGTGACGCTCGAATCCGCAGATGTAGTCTATGTAGATAAAAGCAGTGGTGAGTTACTGCAGATGCAGATCGCCGGAACGGATGGGATAATTAGATGGTACACGAATGATAATGGGCTGCCATTAGGCGTGGCGGGGGTGTTGTAGTGCAGATAACAATACAGTTAGATGAGAAGGCAAGGCGACCAATTGCCAATATAAGTTGGTTCAATGGATGCCGTGCACTGATAGACACAGGTGCGCTTTTCCCGATATGGAATGGAGATGGCGTAAGCCTCGAAGATGGTTTCGGTGCGAAACTTCAAAAAAAGGATATCGTGTTTGGTGGTTTTGGCGGGAAAGCCAGAGGCGACCTGTATAGAGTCAATTTTGTGCTGAATGGTATATATTACATGGATATGCCAATCATAGCCAGCGAACTGGAAGGAACAAACTGGAATATGATTATATCAGCCATCATGTTTGATGGTATGACATATGAGATTGACACGGTCAACAAAAAATTGAACATAGATACAAAGGACAATCAGCCAGTGCGGATATTAAAACTTTCGGACGATAATAACAATATTTCGGTATATTTGGCTGGAACATATCAGACAAAAGAGCTGTATTTCACAACAAATAAATCATGAAGAAAGGATTTTAGCAAGCCGCGCGAGCAATCTTTTTTTTGATTTTTCCATGATATAAGTATATCTGCAAATGATTGCATCATCTGATTCATTCTTGTAACGCTATCATTATTTTATATAATAGGAAATTCCTAGGTAAACTTTGTTTCCTTTATATACTCCATGGCATAGTCTATATTATTTTGAAGACCTTTTAGGATAGCATCCTTTCTTTTTTCGGGCAGATGTTTATTTAGTGACAATATTTCTGCAGCTTCGTCTGTGAAGCCTTTTAGTTTTGATTCGTCGAACCATTCAAAATCATGAAAAAGCTTTAACTGGTCTTTTGGCGGCAGACCATTTGAACCAAAGGGTTTTGCCATGTATTCGTAATCCGAAAGTTTTTCTAAGTCTGCCTTATCGCTCCACAGGCACTTGCCAGTATCATAGATTGGAGCCATGCGGATGTAGCTTAGGGTCTCCGTGTTCCTGATAATCCCGAAATTGCGGTAATGTCTGTCGCTGTTTGCAAGCAGGAAGTCACATGTGAACATTTTCTCAAAATGCCTTTTTACATCATCTTCCGGTATGCTGCATGCTTTGCATAAGCTCATATAGAATTGAAAATCATTCTGGCTGGTTGGTTTTTTGTGGTTACTTAAGATATCCCACATTGGAACAAGTTCCTCGTCGGAATCAAGCATATTTGGACATGCGCTATATTTGCCTTCAAGCCAGTAAGGGACAAAATCTTCTTTGGACAATAATCGTGTGAACAGTCTGGATGCGATGATTTCATTGTATGGTTCTTGGTTGAACAGTCCAGAACCGGATTTTAATAAGATTCTCCGTCCATCTTGAATCGTCCATTTTTTCTGCAGATCGCCATTCAATGTGCTGTTTGGCGAAAACATGTTCTCGTCTTGGTCGGGCGACTGCTGGTTTTCTCCTATTGTGATAGCGCCTAAGTCCTCGGAAAAGGGATTATCAAAGAAATTGACATCATCCCATCCGTATATATCTGGCTGATCCGTCATCCAATATCTGTCTGATAAAGATAGTCCCATGTTTTTTTCAAGGAATGATGTCGTGTCATTCAGATAAGGGAACGATCTTGACAAATGCAGCCTTGATGCGGGTATAGCGCGTCCCTTCCACCATTCGTTCAAGAGTTTCCTGTTTGTAGAGCCTTTATGGTCGATGATTGCGGGCGGTGCATAGCGCAGGTCGGATATTTCTATTATTTTGGTGAAGACGTGAAGTTCGTCGTCATAGATTACCTGCATTACGCGGTGGTCTTTATTTAGCAAAGTCATTTCTTTTTCCATTGGCAAATCTCCTGATTCTTTGAATCATAATCTTCATGATTCCAAATTTTCCTGCAGCTGACGTTCTATATGGCGTTTTATTGTGAGAATTTTGAGAGCGTCTATAAGACAAAATACTCGTGCATCAAGGAATCCATTAGAGTTTGTGTCTCATTTAGGGAAATCTGGATTGCAAATTTCAATTTGTCTACTTTCTCGACAAAATCTGCAAAAGCATCCTGCTCCACTCTTGGGACAGTAATAATTTGTTTTTTATGAACAACATTTCGATTCAATGTCGGTACTCCCGTACCATTGTAAAATCTGGATAAATCATAATATTCAAGCAAATAAGCCAAATATATAATATTATTTCCTTTCGTATCTACGGAAAACAATGTCGTATTTAATGGCCAATACTTACCCCTGCAGTAAGTAACCTTTCCTATAGTCCCTGATCTTCCGGTAATCACACCGTTTTCAGCCATTGATTCTATATGATAGTCCAAAATTCCATTAGAACCATACACAGGCACCGTCCCATTAGAAGCTCTATTTTGTACTGGTAAATCATATCCCCTCTGCAACTTCACAACATTTATAAAATCAGTAGTTGGTAGTCTCCTGGAATTGAAAATTGGATCTCCAAACATCTCCACAAATCTGGACTCAATCAGCTTGTCAAGCTCCTCTAATTCCTTCTGGCGCATCCGTATAATCTGGTTCATCTGGTCGAGCGTGGCAGCTACCTCAATCTGTTTGTCAATTTCCGGCACTTCCAAAGTAATCCCTAATAAATTTGCTTTTGTCAGACTTGGGATTGTAACGGTTGTGTTGAGTTTCTCAAAATCAAACTGTTTGCAAAAATAATAGAGATATTTAGGGTTTAAAATATCTTTCCTAGCCACTAAACCGAAAGCCGTGTCAACATTCCAAAACGGTTCCTCTACATAGATGGGCTTGTTGATCGTTCCTTTTCTACCGATAACCACAGTGTTTTCGGGACAGAGATAATCATCAGCGTATCCCATAATTCCGCCGCTGCCGTAAATGGGGTATTTCCCATTCGGATTCTCGACTTTCTTTTGATTTTTTCCATGATAGATATCCAATATATCTGCAAATGATTGTATCATCCGATGTATCCTTGTAATTTCCCAATTATTTTAAAGAATTATAGCACATTACCCAACAGCACGCCAATATTTCATATATGATATCTTTTTCAATCTTAAAAAAAATGAATCCAACAACAAAAAGTCCTATAAAAGAGTATGTAATTACTTAGAAAGTCCTTTTAAAAAGTATGCAATTAATATAAATAGTCCACTTAAAAAATTTAAAGTATTTAAAAAAGTCGCTTTAAAAAATTTAAAAAAATATAAAAAGTCCATTTAAAAAGTTTAAAAACCAACAAAAAGTCATTTAAAAAAATTAAAAAATGGCGTATACTATATCTAAGATACCGAAAAGAGGTGCAACCATCATGTTGAAAAGAAAAATCACACAAAGCCTGGTCGAGTGGAAACATACAGAAGGACATAAACCGCTCATCCTAAAAGGGTGCAGGCAATGTGGGAAGACATTTTCGGTCATGGATTTTGCAAAAAAGCATTACAAAAACGTAGTCTATCTGAATTTTTATGCAAATCCGGACTATGCTTCTGTATTTGCGGGTTCGCTGGAAGTTGACAATATTATCATGCTGCTTTCCGCGCTTCTTCCGGGCGGCGCTGTATTTGAGCCGGGAAAGACGGTGTTGATCCTTGATGAAATTCAAGAATGCCCGGATGCTAGAACTGCTTTGAAATTTTTCCATATGGACGGAAGGTTTGATGTGATTGGAACAGGCTCTCTTTTGGGCGTGAAAGGTTACGGAAAAGAACCGAAATCGATCCCTGTAGGTTTTGAAACAGTGATCGATATGTATCCTTTGGATTTTGAGGAGTTTCTCTGGGCAAACGGGATTACGGAGCAGATCATTCAGACGTTGAAGATAAATCTGGAAACCCAGACGCCTGTACCCGAAGCACTGCACAATCGCATGCGACAGTTGCTTTTGCAATATACGGTGGTGGGTGGAATGCCGGATGTGGTCCAGACATTTGTGAATACGAAGCGGATGGATGAGGTGCTGCGCATTCAGCGCAACATTGTTCGCTCTTATGAAGACGATATGGTAAAGTATGCAGAACGGAAAGACAAATCCCGAATCAGAGAATGTTTTGAGTCCATTCCGAAGCAGCTCGGCAAAGAAAATAAAAAGTTTCAATATTCTGTTGTAAAAAAAGGAGCTACAGCATCCAGATATGCCGGAAGCTTGCAATGGATTGAGGATGCCGGCATGATTCTCCGGTGTTATAACCTCTCGATTCCACAATTACCGTTGGATGGTAATGCAGAAAAAGATGTTTTTAAAGTATATATGCAGGATTGCGGTTTGTTTATCAGTATGCTGGAGGACGGCACACAGTATGATATTTTTCAAGGAAATCTTTACGGATATAAAGGAGCTATTTTTGAAAATCTAATTGCAGATATTTTTGGTAAAATGGGGAGGAAACTTTATTATTTCCATAAAGATTCTGGTTTGGAAGTAGATTTTGTCATTCGTTATAAAGGTGAGTGCACGCTCGTCGAAGTTAAGGCGGTCAGTGGAAATGCCAAAAGCATCAAAACGATTCTGCGCCATCCCGAAAAATATCATGTTGCCAGCGCAATCAAATTAGGGGATTACAACATCGGCAGTTCGGGGCAGACGCTTACCATGCCGCTTTACATGGCGTTTTTATTGCGGGAGGTTTGAGGGTAGCTGTAAGACAAAATACTCCTGCATCAAGGAGTCCATCAGAGTTTGGGTTTCATCTAAGGATCTTTGGATTGCAAGTTTCAATTTGTCGGTCTGTTCTGTAAAATCAAGAAACTGTTGCTGAAGTTCTAATGGTGGGACAATAATCTCTCTCTGTTTCAATGAATTAAATTCAATATTATCCGCAGTAACTACTCTAACTCCTGATAAAATATCTTTTTCGTGCATTTTGAACTGAACAGCCAAGAATCGCGTCAAGATATTTTTATTAGGAATAAACACTTTCAAGTCTTGATTAACTGTTATAGGAACGGCATTAATTGCAACTGGTAATGTATGTTTTAAAATTCCACTTCTAATAACCATTATTACAGAATTTGCTGGAACCATTCTTGCCGTACTATTATCTACTCCAAACTGATTTATATGAATCTGACTATCATACAGCACATCTGTTTTCATGTCTTTTGAAGACACCCAAGGAATATCTCCATCTTCATAATACTCTGGATGCGACTTTGATGGTGTACCTCCTCCATATATCTCATCACATGCGTCTTCAACAGTACTTGTTTTCCACCCCTTATCATTGTGAACCGAATCTCCAAACATCTCCACAAATCTGGACTCAATCAGCTTGTCAAGCTCCTCTAATTCCTTCTGGCGCATCCGTATAATCTGGTTCATCTGGTCGAGCGTGGCAGCTACCTCAATCTGTTTGTCAATTTCCGGCACTTCCAAAGTAATCCCTAATAAATTTGCTTTTGTCAGACTTGGGATTGTAACGGTTGTGTTGAGTTTCTCAAAATCAAACTGTTTGCAAAAATAATAGAGATATTTAGGGTTTAAAATATCTTTCCTAGCCACTAAACCGAAAGCCGTGTCAACATTCCAAAACGGTTCCTCTACATAGATGGGCTTGTTGATCGTTCCTTTTCTACCGATAACCACAGTGTTTTCGGGACAGAGATAATCATCAGCGTATCCCATAATTCCGCCGCTGCCGTAAATGGGGTATTTCCCATTCGGATTCTCGACTTTCTTTTGATTTTTTCCATGATAGATATCCAATATATCTGCAAACGTTTGTAACATTTCATTTATCCCTGCTTTGTGGTTTCATGTAATTTTTGACATAGAAATTATAGCATATATCCAAATGTGTGAAAACTTAGATTGCGCGAAATTTTATTTCCCAAAGAATTAACTTTACACACTCTTTTTCATATTGCTATAATAGAGTTAGTAAATAATGTGCATGAATGATAATGGAAAGCAGGTGATCATGTATGCCAAACAGTCTTGAAATTGCCAAAACTGCGATTGAAGATTTTAAAAAGATACAGAGGTATATGATAATTGCAAAAGAAGAGAATGCCGAAAAAACTTATGCTGAATTAAAGCGGGAATATCTTTCTTTGAAAGCAATTTTGAATGTTGCCGGAGTAAATCTGACGGATATTGATGAGATTAAGGAGTGAGGTAAGTAAATCAACACGGAAATCTATGAAATGTCATAAGGAGAATGTTATGAGAGAAGAGTATGATTTTTCCAATGCAAGAAAAAATCCATATGCAAAGAAACTGAAAAAGCAGATAACGATTAATATTGACAATGCGACGATTGATTATTTCAAACGTGAGTCGGAAACTTCCGTAAGTAAATCAAATCTTCTCTTGACAAAAAATATCTGAATTATTATATTAATGTTAATGTGCAAAGCGCATAAATAGTTGAAATTAGTAAATTTTTAACTATCATATTATTTATAAAGGTAATGACAAAGAGGAGTACATGACACCCGCCGCCAGAGAGAACCGCCACAAGCTGAAAGGCAGTTTCGGAGAGGAATCATGGAAGGTAGCTTTGAAACCGGGATGCTGAAAGAGGCGGGCGTGTTTCTGCAAGGATGAAGCAGAGAACAGCCGTTGATGAAGTATAAAGACAGTAAGCATCCACGCCCGATCCCCGTTAGCGGATTAAGATTTTCGGAAGCCATATGTATATGCCGCAGGACAGGAACACAGGATCGGACCAGTTTCGTCCGGCATGGTAACAGAGATCGCAGAGTGAGAAACGAAGGTGGTACCGCGTATATACGCCCTTTGCCGAGAAGACCGGCAAAGGGCGTTCTTTTGCGCGCATAAGCAGGAATCAAAAAGGAGACAAGACCATGAGCAAAGAATTAGCAAAGACCTATGACCCCAAAGGCATAGAGGACAGATTGTACCAGAAATGGATGGACAAGAAATATTTCCATGCGGAGGTTGACGAGACGAAGAAACCGTTCACGATCGTGATCCCGCCGCCAAACATCACGGGACAGCTTCACATGGGACATGCCCTCGACAACACGATGCAGGATATTTTAATCCGGTATAAAAGAATGCGGGGCTACAACGCCCTCTGGCAGCCCGGCACAGACCATGCTTCGATTGCGACGGAAGTACGGATCATCGAGAAGTTGAAAGAGGAAGGCATCACGAAGGAGGACTTGGGACGTGAAGGCTTCCTAAAGCGTGCGTGGGAGTGGAAAGACGAGTACGGCGGGCGCATCATCAGCCAGCTTAAGAAGCTAGGTTCTTCCTGCGATTGGGACAGGGAGCGTTTCACGATGGACGAGGGCTGTAACAAGGCGGTTACGGAAGTGTTCTGCAAGATGCATGAAAAAGGCTGGATCTACAAGGGCAGCCGAATCATCAACTGGTGTCCGGTATGTAATACGTCCATCTCCGACGCGGAAGTAGAATACGAGGAGCAGGCAGGACATTTCTGGCACATCAAATATCCGCTTGTGGACGAGAATGGACAGCCAAGTAAGACGGAGTTTCTCGAATTTGCAACGACGCGTCCGGAGACGATGCTTGGTGATACGGCGGTAGCGGTCAACCCGAACGATGAGAGATATACTTATTTAAAAGGAAGACAGGTCTGGCTTCCGATTGTAGGCAAACCGATTCCGGTAGTGGAGGATGAGTATGTTGACATGGAGTTTGGTACGGGCGTCGTGAAGATCACGCCGGCACATGACCCGAATGATTTCGAGGTCGGCAAGCGTCACGGTCTGCCGGAAGTAAACATTATGAACGACGATGCGACCATCAATGCAAATGGCGGCAAATACGAAGGACTCGACCGTTACGAGGCGAGAAAACAGATCGTGAAGGAGCTGGAAGAGGAAGGGCTTCTGGTTAAGATCGAGGACTATTCCCACAATGTAGGAACTCACGATCGCTGCAAGACGACGATCGAGCCGATGGTCAAGAAACAATGGTTTGTGAAGATGGACGAACTGATCAAACCTGCCGTGGAAGCAGTGAAAAAAGGCGAAATCAAGCTGATTCCGGAGCGCATGGATAAGACGTATTTTAACTGGACTGATAACATCCGTGACTGGTGCATCAGCCGTCAGTTGTGGTGGGGGCACCGGATTCCGGCATACTACTGTGACAAGTGTGGTGAAGTAGTGGTCGCAAAAGAAATGCCCGCCGTATGCCCGAAGTGCGGCAGCACGCATTTTACGCAGGACCCGGATACGCTGGATACATGGTTCTCTTCTGCGTTGTGGCCTTTTTCCACGCTGGGTTGGCCGGAAATGACGGAAGACTTGAAATATTTTTATCCGACGGACGTACTCGTGACTGGGTATGATATCATCTTTTTCTGGGTGATCCGTATGATCTTTTCGGGCTATGAGCAGATGGGCGAGAAACCGTTCCACACGGTGTTATTCCACGGGCTGGTAAGGGATTCGCAGGGGCGCAAGATGAGTAAATCCCTCGGCAACGGCATCGACCCGCTTGAGATCATCGATCAGTACGGCGCGGACGCACTGCGTCTTACGCTGATTACGGGCAATGCGCCGGGCAACGATATGCGTTTCTACTATGAGAGAGTGGAGGCAAGCCGGAATTTTGCCAACAAGGTGTGGAATGCTTCGAGATTTATCATGATGAACATGGATCAGATGGAAGACAAAACAGGCACTCGCGGCTGGGAAGTGTCATATGATGAAATCAAAAAGAATCTGGAACCGGCTGACAAGTGGATCTTATCGAAATTGAATACATTGATTCAAGATGTGACAGATAATATCGACCATTATGAGCTTGGCATCGCGGTACAGAAAGTCTATGACTTTATATGGGATGAATTTTGCGACTGGTATATCGAGATGGTGAAACCTCGCCTCTATCAGAAGGGCGCACAGGATAAGGAGAGCAGCAACGCGGCATTGTGGACGCTTAAGAATGTGCTGATTGATGCACTGAAACTGCTTCATCCATATATGCCTTTTATCACGGAGGAGATTTTCTGTACAGTTCAGATGAAGGAAGAGTCGATCATGATTTCCAAGTGGCCTGAATTTGATCAGGACAGGGATTATAAGGCGGAGGAAGAGTCGATCGAACTTATGAAAGAAGCGGTTCGCGGCATCCGGAATATCCGCACGCAGATGAACGTTGCACCGAGCAGGAAAGCGGCGGTATTTGTTGTCAGCGACAAGGAAGCAGTGCGAAAGATTTTTGAGGACGGAAGACTGTTCTTTGCATCGCTTGCGGGAGCTTCCGATGTGACCATACAGGCGGACAAGAACGGCATTTCTGACGATGCGGTATCCGTTGTGATTCCGAATGCGACGGTCTATATTCCTTTTGCACAACTGGTAGACATTGCGCAGGAGATCGAGCGTCTTAAGAAGGAAGAAAAACGTCTGGAAGGCGAGCTTGCCCGCGTCAACGGCATGTTGAACAACGAGAAATTTATGTCAAAAGCGCCGGAGGCTAAGGTGGCGGAGGAGCGTGCAAAACTGGAGAAATACACGCAGATGCTCGCACAGGTGAAGGAACGCCTGACACAGCTTGACAGGTAGAATCGTTATAATAATTCTATTTTGGGGGCTGGTAAAGTCCGCTGAGATGGTGTAAAGTAATAATAGGGTATTTTGGGTTATAATATTAGAATGAATGATAATCGTAAGGAAGCGAGTTGAGCCATTTGAGCGAGGTACAATTCTCATCAGAGCAGATGAACAAATTAAAAAATGCCATGAACAGGGCATCTATGCCCGATACGGGGTTGATGGGTACGACAGGGCGGGATATACAGGCTACGTCCAAAACGGAAGCGGGCGGATGGGACGCTCTTGGCACGAATCTGGCAAAAGGCACATATCTGCGCATTGAGGAAGATGATATGGCAGCGTGGCTTTATCTGATGCCTCCCGACCGCGGACAGATCTATACGAAGAATGAGCTTATTACTTATCTGGAACGGAGCGGAGTGGTCAAAGGGTATCACAGTTCCAATCTGTCTGCTATGGTTAAGAAGAAGATCTATGAAAGAGAGATTCTTGTGGCGAAAGGCGCAAAGTGCGTGGAAGGTAAGGACGGTTACTTTGAATATCTCTTTTCTCCGGAGGAGTACGGAATACCGAAGATCAGAGAGGACGGTACGGTAGACTATACGAACGTGAGCGCGCTTCAGAATGTAAGCAAAGGTGATAAGGTTGCCGTTTATCATTATGCGGTGCAGGGCACGGATGGCTATACGGTCAGAGGTAAGGAAATGAAGGTGAAACCAAGCCGTGATCTTCCGCCTATGCGTGGCAAGGGAATCTTGCGGGAGAACAATGTCTATTATGCCCAATCCGATGGTAAGATCGAGGCGAAGAATGGCAAGATCGATATCCAGAACGTCCATGAGATCATGGGTGATGTGGATATGATCATCGGCAAGATAGAGTTTTTTGGCGACGTGATTATTTACGGTAACGTGGAGAGCGGCGTTATGATTCGTGCGGGACGAAATATAGAGGTTCACGGCACGACGGGAAACGCTACGCTTTTTGCCGGAGGCGATGTGGTGCTGAGCCGGGGCATTCAGGGTGGCGGTAAGATTTCAGCAAGAGGGAATGTTTTTGCGGATTTCATAGAGAATACGACGGTGGATGCGGGCGGAATGGTGCAGGCGAACACGATTTTGAATGCACAGATTTATGCCAAGGATAAGGTGATTACGACCGGCAAGAAAGGCGTGATCATCGGCGGCTATACGCACGGTCTCAAAGGAATTGAGGTCATGGCGGCAGGCAATGATGCGGAGGTCAAGACAATTCTCCACTGTGGATACGAGCCGGAGGCTTATCTTCAACTGGTGGATGTGCGACAGAGAGAGCGCGCCGTCAAGGAAAAGATATCAGATCTGGTTGAGACCATGACGGAGGCGCTTCGCGAGAAGCGTATGCGGGGAGCAAGCACTTCGGCGACCACGGAGGCGAAACTCGCTGAATGGAATAAACTGAAAGATCAATATTTCGAGGAACTGGATAAGATTAGCAGTGACAGAGAGACATTGGAAGAAATCATGGCTGAGAGCAAAGGCGCGTCAATCAAGATAGACGGCAACTTGTACCGCAATGTGATGATTTGCATCAATGCCGAACAGATGGTGATAGCCAGAGGCACCTGTTTCATGCAATATGCCGCCAACAAGGGGATTATTGAAGGAACGGTGATTGTCCACAATTAATGCGTATATTAACGGTTGAACAGATATGACAGAACAGATTGACACTTATGAGAGAGCAGAGGAATATATAAACAGTATCCCGAAGTTTTCCGATAAGAACAGTATGGAGAATACCCGGAGGTTTTTAGAGCATCTAGGTAATCCTGCACGGAGTTGTAAGGTGATCCACATAGCAGGCACAAACGGAAAAGGTTCCGTTTGTGCTTATTTGTGTTCGGTATTTAAGGAAGCGGGGATTTTAGCCGGAATGTTCACGTCCCCGCATCTTGTGACGATGCGGGAGAGGATTTCGGCGGATGGAAAAATGGCCACTGAGCAGGAGTTTTTGCAGGCTTTTGAGAGTGTGACGGATAAACTGTCAGACTTGCCGGAAGAACTTGCCAACCTTGGTTATCATCCTAGCTTTTTTGAATTTCTTTTTTTCATGGCGATGGTCTTTTTTGAGCGTAAAGGCGTGGAGTATGCTGTGTTAGAGACCGGACTCGGCGGCAGGCTAGATGCTACCAACTCGGTGGATGACAAGAAACTGTGCATCATTACTTCGATCGGTTATGACCATATGGAATATCTGGGAGACACGATTGCACAGATTGCCACGGAGAAGGCGGGCATACTGCGCACAGACGTTCCCGTGGTCTATATGGATAGGCACGATGCGGCGGCGATGAAGATTGGGGAATGCGCCAGTCGGATAGGAGCGAAGAGAATAGCTGTGCCGGAAAAGGCGATAAAAGAAATAAAGATTCAGCATAAAACGATTGATTTTTCTCTCCATTTAAACTATTATGATTATATTGGTTTTACTGTGTCCACGACAGCAGTTTATCAAGTCGAAAATGCAGCTCTGGCAATTAAGGCGTTGGAGCAGCTTAATGATGGACGGATCACGGTGTCTGTCATGCAGGAGGGAATCCGCAGGATGGTCTGGGAGGGCAGGATGGAAGAGATCCTTCCGTCGGTGTATCTGGACGGTGCCCACAATATAGACGGGATACGCGCTTTTATGGAGACAGTGAGGACACAACCTTGCCATGGGCGGCGTAAGCTTCTTTTCTCCATGGTGAAAGAGAAACAGTACCAGTCAGTGATTGAGGCGGTTGCCTTATCGGGGCTGTTTGATGAGATCGGAGTCGTGGCGCTTACGAGTGGGCGCGCACTGCCGGTTGATGTTATGGAAGATTTATACAGGCAATATACGGGATTGGAATGCAAGGCATATGACAGCTTAAGTGCGGCATTTGAGGAGTTTGTATTTGACAGGGATAACGAGGACAGAGTGTATATTGTCGGTTCATTATATTTGGTGGGCGAGGTCAAAGCCCTTTTAAGGAGCCTGAAACATGATTAATTTTGAAGAAGAGTTAAAGAAATTTCATCCCAGTCTGGAAGTTGAGGACGCGGAAGAGGCAATTTATAATCAGGATTTAACGGATATGGCGGATTTGATGGTCAAGGTCATCAAGGAATCAGAATCGAGGAAAACGGGCGTAGAATAGAGGATTGGCATAGATGATTTGTTATCGGTGTGGATGTAATCTGTCCGAACATGATTTTTGCACAAGCTGCGGTGCCGATGTAGCCCTGTATAAGAAGATCATATATATCTCCAATCGTTTTTATAATGAAGGGTTGGAACGGGCAAATGTCAGGGATCTGACGGGTGCGATCACCAGTTTGCGACAGAGTTTAAAATTTAATAAAAATAATGTAGAGGCCCGTAATCTGCTGGGACTCGTGTATTTTGAAACCGGAGAGGTAGTAGCGGCATTAAGCGAATGGGTTATTAGTAAGAACTTAAGACCGAAGAAGAATATAGCAGATGATTATATCGATATGATACAGACGAACCAGAATCGTCTGGACATCATCAACCAGACAATCAAGAAATATAATCAGGCGCTCACATACTGTAATCAGGACAGCTTAGATCTGGCGGTGATTCAGCTCAAGAAAGTGTTGTCCCTTAATCCGAGGTTTATCCGGGCGCATCAGCTTCTTGCGCTTTTGTATATTAATAATGAAGAGTGGGAAAAGGCGAAGCGGGAGCTGATGAAGTGTCTCGATATTGACACGAACAATATTGCGACCCTGCGGTATCTCAAGGAAGTGGATGAGATGCTCGTGCCCGAAGAGGGAGCTAAGAACCCGCAGAAGAAAAAGCACAAGTCGGATGATGTCATCAAGTACCAGAGCGGCAACGAGACGATTATCCAGCCTGTCAATGTGAAGGAGGGCAAGGGCGTAACGTCGCTTCTGAATCTGGGGATCGGTATTATTATCGGCGTTGCGATTGCCGTATTCCTGATTCTGCCGGCGCGGGTACAGACTGCCAAGGCGAGTATTGACGAAGAGCTGCGCAAGGTGAGCGAGCAGTCGGATGGCAAGTCGGCAACGATTGACGCATTGCAGTTACAGATCAGTGAACTGACCGAGGAGAATGATAATTTACAGCAGGATTTACAGGCGTATCTCGGAACGGACGGGACATTACTGTCGGTGGATAGTCTGATGAAAGCGGCGAACGCTTACCTGACCAATCCTGAGGAAGTCACGGCTGTCGCGGATTATCTGGAAGAGATTGAACAGGTGGAAGAGGAAGAAGAGACAAGCAATTCGGAGGCATTTGAGAGCCTTTATAATACGCTGCTGGCGCTTGTCGGGCCGGGTATTGCAGAGGCATATTACAATGATGGATACGAAGCCTATAGGCAGGAGAACTACGAGGACGCGATTCCGAATCTGGAAAAAGCGTTCCAGTACGACGCAACTAATGGAGAGGCACTCTATAATCTCGCGAATGCGTATTATCGCGCGGGAGAGGAAGATAAAGCGAGAACCGCTTATCAACAGATCATTGAATTGTTCCCTGGAACGGAGAAGGCAAGCAAGTCGGAGGCGTTCTTGGAAGAACTGGGCAATGCAGATTAGATCGTGCAACAGGAGTGACTTTACCGATAAATTCATAGAGACACGAAAGAAAAGGACATGGTGTATACCATGTCCTTTCTGTGTGTACTTGATTAACTACAAGGTCGGATCAATGGAAAGGAGTTTACATAACGTGGAAGAGTTTAAAGTGATTGATAATTACCTCATGATAAGACTGCCCGACGAGATAGACCATCACAAATCGGTTGACATAAGTGCAAAAGCAGACCGCTATATTTTATCCAAAAAAGTGGGAAATGTGGTTTTTGATTTTGAGCGGACAACCTTTATGGACAGTTCGGGGATCGGGATTATTCTCGGCAGATACAAGAAAATATCCTGCTTCGGCGGCAAAGTGTATGCCATCAATACGGACAACCGTATACGCAGGATACTGCTGATGTCGGGACTGCAGAACATTGTGGAGATCATGGCGACGGAGAATAAAGGAGGACGAGATGATAGAAATCATTGAAAAAAAAGATACGGGACGCGTCACGAACGAGATGCGTGTCGAGTTTGCGGCGGTATCGGATAATGAGTCGTTTGCGAGAATGGCGATCGCGGCGTTTATCACGCCGTTAAATCCGACGATGGAAGAGCTGTCAGATGTCAAGACCGCCGTATCGGAGGCAGTGACAAACTCGATTATACATGGCTATGAGAACCAGGGAAATCTGGAAGATAAGGTGCGCATGGATTGTCGGTTAAAAGGTGATGTGCTGGAAGTAGAGATAACCGATCAAGGAGTCGGGATAGAGGATATCAGGCAGGCGATGGAACCACTCTATACGACCCGTCCGGAACTGGACCGATCCGGCATGGGGTTTGCTTTTATGGAAGCATTCATGGATCATCTGGAAGTGATCTCGGAACCTGATATCGGGACATGTATCAAAATGTGTAAAAAGTTAGGGATCAGTTCCTGGATAGACAGCGAGGAATAGCCGATGGAAGAGACTGCCGTATTAATCGAACGATCACAGGCAGGAGATAAAGAGGCTAGAGAGAGACTAATCGAAGAAAATCTGGGATTGGTAAGGCATATCGTGAAGCGCTTTGTGGGACGTGGATACGATATGGAAGATCTTTTTCAGATCGGATGTATTGGATTGATGAAAGCGATTGATAAATTTGACCTGAAATATGAAGTACGCTTCTCAACCTATGCTGTTCCGATGATCAGCGGGGAGATCAAAAGATTTCTTCGCGATGACGGCATGGTCAAAGTCAGCAGGACGCTCAAGGAAAATGGCTGGAAAGTCAAGCAGGCGGCGGAACATCTTTTGCAGGAGTACGGCAGGGAGGCGACCTTGCAGGAATTGTCAGAGATAACGGAGCTGTCTGTGGAAGATATCGTCATGGCGTTGGATGCTAATGTGGAGGTGGAGTCGATCTACAAATCCGTATACCAATCCGATGGAAATGAGATTTATCTGGTAGACCAGGTGGTGGGCGAAAACGGAGCTAATTCTTTTGGAGTAGGGCGCACCGTGACAGGCGGCGGAAATTGTGACGATCTGGAGAAGGAAAAAGTGTTGAATCATATGCTGCTCGAACAGCTTCTAGGTCAGCTTGACGATAAGGAGAGGGAATTGATCCGCATGAGGTATTTTCAGGATAAGACACAGATGGAGGTGGCGAAGTATATGGGAATCAGCCAGGTACAGGTCAGCCGCATGGAAAAACGCATTCTGTTGCAGCTGAGGGAGAAAGTATGGTAAAATAAGGCGAAAGCGGGGTGCAAAGATGAATACATTCAAATATGAAGTGGTCAGTATTGACGGAGATTATGCGAACCTTAGGCGGACAGATGTGGATAGTGATGAGATCAAACTGGTGGCAAGAGCATTGCTTCCGCCGGAAATCATGGAAGGGACGAAGTTGTTGTATGAGATGATGGAGTATGAGATATGCAATGAATTTTGATAAAAAGGCAGTGACAAGACGAATACTCTATGATAGAATGAAAAAAATAGAACAATAGGTAGACTTTGAACGATAAATTACAAAAGCAGTGATTCTTTTCGATTTTTTATGCGGATAGAATTTGATAGGATGTCCATGATTGAAGGAGGCATTATGGACAATATTATCAAGATATACGATTTTAGACGGAGAAAACAAATGAACACAGAAGTTTTAGAAATAGTGAGCAGAATTGAAGAAAAGAACAAAAGTAAACATGAGTTTTCCATGATAGAAATAGATAAAATGGCAGAGCAGATCAGGGCTGGAGTCATGGAGAAAGATAAAGAGGGTGCGACCCCGGTCATAAAATTGGCAGAAATACTTAATCTGCCGGTATTCCGGTCAAAGGAATTGGGAATTAGGATATCGGGTGAGATACATATAAATGATGAAATGTGCCGAAGAGTGCACAGAGATCAGATCATCATGATAAATGCAGGCGAACCGTTGACACATCAGAGATTTGTGGTGGCTCATGAATTGGGGCATTATTTGTTTGATTATTTGGGGACACCTGAACAATCGTTAGGCAAAACGGTTGTATTTCCATATACACGGGATCAGCATGAAGGAGCGGAAGAAAAAAGAGCCGATCGATTCGCGGCTTCTCTATTAATGCCAAAAGACGAATTTATCAAGGAACATGATGACGCTGTGGATGTAGATAACAGACGGATTTATGTAATAAAATATTTATCCAAATTTTATAATGTTAAGGAAGAAAGTGTTATCAAAAGAATTGGGGAAGTACGTAGGTACAATAGATGAAAGAAGTTGTAAAAAATAAATATAATTTATGGAAGCATACCCATGAATATTATGCTAAGTTTCTGAATGAAATTTTGCCTGCAAATAGCGGGAATGAGATAGCGGAAAGAAAAAAACATGACATGTGTTATTCGTATTTGCTGTTTGATTATGGCATCAATGTCAGAAAGACATTAAAACAGAAACGGAGATTGAAGACACTTTTTTTCTTGATCATTATGGGAATATTTGTTGTTACATTCTGTTGCTTTTTTCATGCTTCACAGACGGTTGCAATGTCTTTGGAAAAGTCGAGGGATGATCAGGTAAATTATCAGGAAATTATAGCACTGCTGACCATTATTATTCCACCATTGCTGGCATTGATTACTGCATTTATTAAAATCCCCGAAATAATTGCAAAATATCTATTTAATATTAAAGAAGATGAATATATGGCATCTATTATCGGGAATCTGCAGAATTATGACAAGGAGATTTATCTGATTGATAATAAAGTTGAAGAGCAAATAGGAGGAAGAGATTTAGAGGGTGATGATTTGGCAAATGATATGTCGGGAGAGGAGACGGGATAATGTATTTATTATAATGCGGTGAAGGAAAGAGGACAGAGAAGTCCTCTTTTTTGTGTGTTTCAAAATACTTTTGCATAAAAAGAGGGAAAAAACATTATACTAACATGGAAAATATAAAGAAACAGCGGAAAATAGAAGAGTAAAGCGGCATTGACAGAACAAGAAATGGAAGAGGAAAAGTTATGTCAACCAATAATGTGATAATCTATATCAATGCGAGTCAAAATGTGGAATTGCAGTCGGAGGATGTCTATGTGAAAGATATCGGCAAACTGACATGTAGTGATGAGCATGTTTTGGCGAGGGTGAAGGCGATCAAACTGCATCATTTTAAGAAAGACGCGCCGAAGAGACAGGTCATCAGTCTGTTGAAGGTGATTGAGGAGATCGACAAAGTATGTCCGGGTGTGAGTGTCGAGAGCATCGGTGAAGCCGATGTCATGGTGGAATATATTAAAGTGAATAAGCATAAGGGCGCAGTGCAGACGGTGAAGTTAGTCTTCGTGGCGCTGGTCAGTTTCTTTGGAACGGCATTTACCATTATGGCGTTTCACAATGATATCGGAATCAACGATGTGTTTACCAAGATTTATGAAATGGTCATGGGGCAACAAGGCGACGGTTACGGGATTCTGGAATTGGCGTACTCGATCGGGCTTGCCATCGGCATTATTGTGTTTTTTAACCATATCGGCGGCAGACGCATCACGAAAGACCCGACACCGATCGAAGTAGAGATGCGTATCTATGAAGAGGATGTCAACAAGGCACTTATTGCGACGGCGGATCGGGAAGGGAAGACAATGGATGTACAGTAGACGGGAATAAAGGCATAAGTACGGAATAGAAATATCAAATATAAATGAGAACGTATTTTAATCCCCCATCTGAGATGGGGAGAATGGAATAAGCC
>JAMPGN010000310.1 GCA_023663915.1 Eubacterium sp.
ACGAAACCCGACACAAGAGAACTTTTTGTGCAATCTGCCTTCACAACTTATACTATGGATCTTTTGACGCCCGAATCTTCTATTTCTTTCCTTTTGTCCAGCCCGCCTGTCTTGTCCGAACAGTTACTTTATTCTAACGTAATCGAAGTCTTTGTTCAATACTTGTGATATTTTTTCCGGCTTATTCGCATTTCTGAATATTTTTTCCATTTTTAACAAAAATTTTTAACAAAAAATACATTGACAGTATCTGTGCAGTTTGTTATCATTTGAACATGAACAACCGATTGCGCAAAGTAAAAACCACCAAAGAAAGTATGGAAAAGCGCAACAACAAAGAGTGGGGGCAAAGAAAAGCAAACAAATCAGCAACCGCAAAGAAAATGGAGGGCAGGACAACATGGATAAGTTTATTGTGAACATCATCCATCGTCCGGAGATGGTACCTGAGTACGCGGAGAAGGTAACCGGACACGGCAAAGAAGAAGATATCGGCAGGAAAGAACTCCTGACAGAGTCTTTGGATATCTTCAAGACACAGCAGGCAATCGCACATAAGAATGGGCTTAAGACCACGATCCAGATGACATACGCTTCCTTATTCAACGATGAGGCAGTGGAGCTTGCCAAGGCGGATCACGAGAAATACGGCGACGAGATCGCGCTATCTCTGCTCGGTCTTCCCTGCGAGGAGTTCCGCGAGAAATATAAGACTAAGGATTTCTGTATCTGGATGTTTGCCATGGAAGACAAGAAGTCCATCGTGGACGATGTGTTTGGCAAATTCCATGATCGGTTTGGTTTTTATCCGGAATCGACGGGTTCTTATTATATGGATGCCGATCTGATCAATTATATCAAAGAGAAATATCCGATGGTGAAATGTGCTGTGGCGACCTGCTGGGAAGAGGGACCAAAAGCATACCACACCTGCAACAATTCATGGTATACCTTTATGGACGGCGGTCCGTGGGCACCGTGGATTCCGAGCAAGCAGAATGTGCACGCACCGGCGGCAAATGAGGCGGAGGACAGCGGCATCGTGGCAATCCCGCATCTGTCCCGTGACCTGATCGCATGTTATGACGGTAACGGCTCCAATTTTGGTACGCATCCGCAGAATGTGCTCAGAAGCATGAGCTATGATACCAAGACATGGGAATACCCGTATCTGTACAACTTAATTGACCAGTATCGTGACCTGGCAAAATATAACAATGGTTATGCATACAATATGATGTTTGTAGGTCCCGGATGGATGAACAAGATGGGACGCTGGGAAGCGCCTTATGAACTGCTTTTGAAATCTTACGAGGA
Source organism: Eubacterium sp. (assembly GCA_023663915.1). The sequence goes on from JAMPGN010000310.1 coordinate 1,318, forward strand.
CGGCATGGCATATTACGGACAGCTTAAGAAAGAGGGCAAGCTGGATGATATGACGATGGCGGAGTTTGCGGACTTTTACCGCGCGAACAGGAGACTGACCGAGCCGGAATGCGCGCTGTGGAGAGATATTTTATACGGTTCGGATAAACAGTTATTCTGGTATTGTGACCCTTACATGAGAGTTTGCGCGAACATGGATCAGGGCGGCGCGATCGTTGACCTGCGTCCCTATGCGGCGAAGTTAGAGTGGCCGGTAGGCATCGGCACGAAGCATGTGACGGACGCTTCCTATCCTTTCCTGATTCAGGAGAAATACAGGGCGGGTTACTTTACCCACTATGCGGGCGAAGGCACGGTCAGAAGCGTGAAGCTGACGCACAACGGCGAGGAAGTGGATCTGTGTCTGTGCAGAACGAAGGCGCATTTTTCACAGGAAGGCAACACGAGAATCCTGACACTTGACCCGGTAGACATCGAGTTCTACGATTTGACGGTGAAACTGCAGACGAAGATGTACTTTGAGGAGGGTAGTTCCAACATTAAGATCGAGAGACATATTTTGGAGATGAGCGATCCAAATGCAGAAGTGGAGCTCAATGAGTACATGGTAGCATGTTACGGAACTACGGAGTATTCCGAGGATATGACGAATATTGTTCTGTCTGTTACAGACGGCACGAACACGGAGAAGATCGATTATGCATACAAGTGCCGCGAAGCGCAGATGCAGAGCGCGACGGAAGCGGTTGCCGTTGTACCTCAGATTAAGACGCGGGTATCCATCAGTTGTGAGAAGAAAGACGCGGTAGGCTATATCAGAGAGGGTTACGCGTTCTCCCCGATGTTCACGTTAGGTTATACGACCAAGTTAAAAGATAAGGAGGTATTTGCGACATGGCTCAATCTGGCAAAGGCAAATTAAATTACAGGTGTCCTTCCTGCTTTATGAGAGATTTGGATATCGATATGTTTTATGATAAGGATAAGAAAGAATATCACTGCATCCGCTGTCAGTATGTAGGAACGGAAGAAGATGTTTTAGAGAAAAACGAACTCGTGCGTTTCCGTTACAAGGATGCGATGAAGAGATTTACAAAGTTCGATTTTGACTAAATCGGGCTGAAAGTATCCAGGGCAAGGAGACCGAATATGGAATTTTTAAAGGGCGCGGATATATCTTCTTTAAAAGAAGTGGAGAGTTTAGGTGGGAAGTTTTATGACAAGGGCGTGGAAAAAGATGCGCTTGCGATTCTGCAAAGCTATGGCATGAATGCGATACGTCTCAGACTGTGGAACGACCCCTATACGGAGGATGGGAAGCCGTACGGCGCGGGTACAAACGATTTGCCGACGACGATAGAGCTGACGAAAAGGGCTTTGGATATGGGGATGGAAGCGCTGTTGGACTTTCAGTACAGCGATTTCTGGGCTGATCCCGGCAAACAGAGAGTTCCTAAGGCATGGCGCGGCATGAATTTAGAGCAGTTGGAAGAGGCGGTCTATGAGTATACGAAAGACACGCTTATGGAAATGAAAAGGCGGAATGCTTTTCCGACGCTGGTGCAGGTGGGCAATGAGGTGACAAACGGCATCCTCTGGCCCTATGGTAAAGTGCCGGACTACGACAATTTGGCGCGCCTTTTAAACGCCGGCATAAAAGGCGTCAGGGCTGTGGATAAAGATATCCCGGTGATGATTCATCTGGATAACGGCGGCAATAACGCCCTCTACCGCGAATGGTTCGACCATTTCATGGAAAAAGGCGAGGATTTTGATATTATCGGTCTGTCTTATTATCCGTTCTGGCACGGCTCGCTGGACGATTTGAGCAATAACATGAACGATATTGCACTCCGTTATGGCAAAGAACTGATGCTTGTGGAAGTTTCCATGGGATATACGATGGAGGACTATGCTTCCTATGAGAAGCTTGCGCCGCATGAAAGAAAAGGAATGGCGACTAAACCGGAACTGGCGGCGAAAATAGAATATCCGATGAGCAAGGAAGGGCAGAAAGCCTTTTTGGAAGATTTGTTTATGCGCATGAAAAAAGTGCCGGATGGTAAAATGCGCGGTTTCTTCTACTGGGAGGCGGCATGGATTCCGGTAGCCGGAAGCGGCTGGGCGTCCGATGAGGCGATTGCCTATATGGAGGAAAAAGGACCGGGCGGCAACGAGTGGGCGAATCAG
>JAMPGN010000311.1 GCA_023663915.1 Eubacterium sp.
AGCTGCTCCTCATTCATCGGTAGCATCTCAAACAGCTGCGATATGCTATATCCAATATACTTCTCGTCCAGTTCTGGAGAATCATGTCCAACAGAATACTCTCTGCAAAGCTGCATAAATCTGGTCGCCGTTCCTTGCGACAGATCGAATTTATCCTGCGCCAGTTCGTAAATGTTTGCATAACCCGCCTCCACATACATCTTTTCTTCGTGTATGTGTTTCAGATACCAGCCGATCTTCACAAAAGACTGCCTGGCCTTTTTCAATTCATCATATATAATGTCAATCGAATCCTCATACCCTACTTCCCGAGGATCCAAAAGTGCTGCTTTTCCGAGTTCCATCACATTAAAAGTTTTCACTGCCATACTCTTTTCACCTGCCTTCCTCTGTCATAAGAAATTCTTCAGTGAATTTACTGTAGGCATCCGAGACCCTGCCGGCAGCATCGTATTCATATATGCTTTGCCCGTAAGACGGCGCCTCCTCTGCTTTTACGCTTCGAGGTATATAGTTCTCGTATATTTTCACATTTTTCCCGTATGCTCTTTTTAGGATATCTTGTACATCCCGAAAAGAAGTAGTTCTATCGTTGACACAGGTGTAAAGAATCCCAGATATTCTAAGGGATCCATTTAAGCCGCTGGTTCTGACCGAGCCGATTGTCTGCAAAAGCTGTTCCAAACCTCTTACGCTGTAATACTGCGCATGAAGCGGTATGAGCACCTCATCTGCCGCAACAAGTGCATTTATGGTCACCAGATTAAGCGACGGCATACAGTCAATTATGATATAATCGTATTCCTCGCGGATCATATCGAGATAAGTCTTAAGCACCTTCTCCCGCCCAAAGAAAAGAGAAATCAATTCTGTCTCCAGAATGGACAGCTCTATGTTCGCCGGCATCAAATTAATCCTTTCTTGGTGACATATCACACCATACTCTTTTGTAATCGCATAATCCTTGTTTATAATCTTCCGAAGTATCGTTGTTATCGTAATATCAATCCCATCCGCATCAAACCCAAGCCCCTGAGTCGCATTTCCCTGCGGATCCAGATCCACCAGAAGAACCCTGTTTCCCTTTTTTACTAAACCAATTCCCAGATTGATGGATGTCGTCGTTTTTCCCACGCCACCCTTTTGATTTGCAATCGCAATAATCTTACACATATCAATTCCCTCCAAAATCAATAATGTTGGTTGACAGTTACACTGAAAAAAATAATCTGGCATCACCTCCCTGGAATCACCATTCAAAATTCCGTTTTTTTCCGTGATATACTATTCTTCCAAAAGGATTAAAGCTGTATTAAAGCAACAAACCCGTCCCTTACAACATAAATGGTCCTTTCTCCACAAAAAAGGAACCATTCTTTCAAATGGTTCCTGATGATATTGGCTTGTCTTCTTATGTTGTATATTTCCTCGTGCGGCAGAGCAGAAAGCCCGCACCACTTACGACAACATCCTCCGTCTCGTGAGAGACTGTCCCGATGTCGCAGAACCGATCAAATTTTTACGGATGCGCGAAGTCGTGCATTTCCAGAGATTCGGGGAAGCTTTGAGAATCGTGCAGGATCGGCTGAACGAGAAGAACTTCTACGCGTTTAATCCTGGATTTGACTGTAATCCGGAGAAATGTGCGAACTAAAGATTTTATAAGATATCCTTCGTAATATCAATACAGGGTGGCACTGCATTATCAACCGATAGGCGAGTGACACCCTTTACATAGATTACACATAAAACTATTTGGTCAATTATCCCCACAATCTCACTAAATTACATTTTCATAATCCTGTAATTCATGATACATACCTTCAATTATCACGGTTTTACCTTTTATTCGATATACTAATAAGTATTTATGCCTCTTGAAATGAACTTTATGAAATCCCAACTTTCTCAAACGCTCGCTATTGCAATATCCCAAACTATCTGCTTGTCTCTCAAGCATCTCTATTGTATCATCAAAATCCTGCATTAAATTAACTGCCGCTTGCGGATTCATAAGTACATTGTAAATATAATCCACGAATTTATCATATTGTCGATTTGCCAAATCTGAAATCTCTACTTTATATTGCATATTTCTCTTTCATTCGCTGAGACACGATATCAGCTGATGTTGTAGCCCCCATATCGCTTTTTTTCATAGACTCTGTAAGCTGTTTTACAATAACCTCCTCGCTTAAAGCCTCCATAGGCATATCACCCATATCCTTAAAAATGAGATATTGTATATACTTTTGAACTTCTCTTAATTTTTCTTCTGGCATTGTTTCAAGCATCGAAATCGTATATTCTAACGTACTCATAAGCACCTCCTACTATCCGTTTTTGTCTAGATTATTATAATATATAATTCCGCTTAAATCAATCATTTTGGTTCTGTGCCCATTTTACCCTGCTTTCCAGATACACAACTTCGCTACGACATCAGCACCGAAGAACTGGCGCACCTGGAAATATTATTCCGATAACACCTCTAACCACGCGTCGCTTTCCAAACCAATTCTCTCCTCTTCCGCTCCATCCAGCGAAATCAGCAGCACCCTGTCGTATTCCCCGTTCCGGTCACTGTCAAACTTTATCTGCGCATACTGATTTCCCACATAATAAGCCGTACCGCCGCCCTCCAGCAATTCATAAGACGCTTCCGCCACATCGCTTGCAGACAACGCATCAGCTAACTCTGCAACTGACATTTCTGCCGTAAACCCGTCCAGCAAAGCACCGATGGAACCCTGTATCCGAATCGGCATCGTATCATCCGATAACACAGACGCTGCTGCGTCTTCATCATATTCTCCCGCATATATGACATAGAGCGGGGAATCCGGAATTTCTCCGATAAATCGGTCTCCGTGATAAAACTCAGCTTCCTTTCCCGTTTGCTCCTGAAATACATGATAAGGCATTGCGGCATACTCTTCTGCTGTTTCTGAGACATAAATGTCATTTTGCCCGCAGGCAGATAACAGGACTCCTATGCACGATAAAATTGCTATCCATTTTCCTCTCATTTTGGCTTTCCTCGATTTATTGTGATTTCCAGATAGTTGTCATACATCGTTTTATGTCTGATCACATAATAGCAAAAGGATATTGGACAGATCAGACACGCCGCCAGTTTGAATGTCGCATGTTTGAATGCCGCAGAACGGTTGAGTTTTTGGTGATTGCTCCATATTTCTAATTTCATGAGCCGTTTTCCCAAATCCAATTTGGGATTGCGATCAAGGACAAAAAAGTATCCCCACAAGAAAACCATGCCGCATCCGATCATGGAAAGCGTGATCATAAATGCCACATCCCTGTTCTCTGTCCACAAAGAGGATGTGACTGCCAAAACGCCCGCTGCCGCCAATCCAAGAACAACGCAAAACAAAGCATAGTCAATGATGAATGCGATCGCCCGCCTTATCGTTATCTCTTGCAGACTGTGATCTTCTTCCTTGTCAGGCAGA
>JAMPGN010000312.1 GCA_023663915.1 Eubacterium sp.
TCGTATCCATAATAGCTCCGGCATAATCTGCATTATAATTCCGAATGCTGTTATCGCCGGGCGCATACTCATAACCGGCATTTCCCATCGCCCCGTAAGCCCAATCATCCATCAACTTGTAAAGTGTGCCGTCCTCATAGGTATATAGGTTTACATAATATCCATTCAAGCCTGATACCAATTCCGGAATCTCATCCTCATCCACATAGATCAGATCGTACAAAAAACTGTCATTCCTCTCATCGCCCTGCTCTATGACTGTCAGGTCGATCATCGCTTCGTAGGCTTCTGCATAACTTTCAAATTCCCCGTTCCTTTTTCCATTCGACAGAAGTTCCCGGATACCCGGTATCGTTAAGGGCTTTGCATATGCAGTGACGTAGTCGGACAATTTCTCGCGGCACTGAAAACTCCACGATTCGCTGCCGTCATAATATTGATAATGATCGCCATAATAGACCGTGCCGACCTGCACGTCGCCATAGGTCGCAATCATGACGATATCCGTAAGCCCGTCGAAATTCACATCCCAAAAAGACACCGCGTCCAAGCTGCTAAATGGATTTCCGGCCGCACTCCCCGGCACATAATCCGAAGAAAGCTCCGCAAAGACTTCTCCGTCCCGCATCACTTGCGCGTGAAACGCGCTATGTTCATCAAACGGCGCATAGGGAACAAACCAGAGTTCTTCCTCGCAGCCGTTCAGCTCTATGGCAAAAGTCTGGGAAGCGATGCAGTTTAGCCCGAACCTTTCTTTCAATGCCGCTTCTTCCGGACTGTCCGTATCTTTATCATCCGTACCGCCCGTCAAATCCTCATCCGTTGCTGCACTTCCCGTCGTTTCTTCCCCCGAATCACCATCTGTAGATTTTCCGTCCGCAGACTCTTCTCCGTTCTCAGGTTCCGTTTGCCCGGCTTTCTGTCCTTCCTCTGCCGTCTCTTCCGCTGTGTGCGTTTCCTGTTCGCCGACCCTCTCTCCGCAGCCGCCGGTAAGCAGCGCGATCACGACCGCCGCCATATATAATATCGCTCTCCGTTTCATTTTACTTCTGAACCTCGATTCCGTCCGTCTTATTCTATCACGATGTCCCAGCCGCCGCAATGAGAATCCGTCCCAGCTCCTCCGGCTTCTCCCGGTTCACTTCATGCCCCGCGCCCGCAACCATATACAGTTCCGCGTTCGGCATTTTCTCCCGCATCTGCAAGGCTGCCTTTCGGTTTGCCCGGTCCCTCTTGCCGCATACGATCATTGTCCGACAGTCGATCTCCTGTAATTCCTGTGCAAAATCAAGCTTCATCATTGATTTTGACAGCGCGATCACACTCTTTTTTGCAAGCCCCATCCCCGTGAATGCCGCATCCGGCAAAACACTGAAAATCAGGTTCTGAACCTGTAAGAGCCTGCGCGGCATGGTAAACTGCGCGCCGACCAGGATCAGCGCTCCGACCCGCTCTCCATGAGACACCGCATATTGCAACGCTAAAATGCCGCCCAGTGAAAGGCCGCATAGACACAAGGGTTCAGTAAACTGTCCGCAAAATTCCTCAAAAGCGCGGTACAAAACGGCATAATCCGGTTCCTTTCCGTGAAGCCACGCAAACAGATCCGGACAGATGACTTCGCCCGCCGGATCTGCCGCTTTCACGGTCTCCTCCCAATCTGACGGCTTCTGGCCCAAGCCGTGTAGAAAAATGTATTTCATTTCTCTCAATTTCCTCATTTATCTCCATAATGATATCTGCATGCGATAATATAAATATTATTTTCATCGATCCTGTAGATCAAGCGATCCTTATCATTGATTCTCCGGCTCCAAAAGCCCGACAAATTTCCGCCCAGTGGTTCCGGCTTACCCAGCCCGCTGTTTCCGTTGCGAGCAATATCGCCAATCAACTGATTGATCTTTTTCAACGTTTTCCTGTCTTCTGTCTGCCAGTATAGGTAATCTTCCCATCCGGTGTCCGCAAATACCTTATTCATCATCTTCAGCCTCGATCAATTCATGAACGGCAAACTGTCCCTTCTCCAACTGTGCCTTACCTTTCATCAACCAGTCATAATTTTCTTTATTTCCCATCACATAAACGTTTTCCATAAGATTGTTATAGGCTTCCTCAGATATCATGACGACATTTTTATGATCCTTTCTTGTAACAATCATGGTCTCATAATCCTCCGTCACTCTATCCATATACATTTTCATGTTATCCCGAAGGTTTGTATAATTCACCGCCAGCATAAAAGCACCTCCTCGTTGTGATGTACAATTTCCTGTACCCAAATTATAACGTACAGTTTTCTGTACGTCAACACCTTCGTAGTATGCCCCTTATCTTTTATCCTATTCTCCGTGTCAGAGCAGTTTACTGCGATAACACAAGTGCTCTACCGCACCTCTATGATCTCGGACACCGCATCCCGCTTCGCCACATACACGGGAAAATCATTGCCGTTATATTTCGTATCGGACATGGTGACCTCCACCCGCACCGATTCGTAGGCAAGTTCGGGCAGATTGTTCTCCTTGCTCAAATGCCCCAGAACAACAGCCTGCATATCGTCATGCAAGACCCTGCTCAACAGCTTTCCTGCCGCCTCGTTTGACAGATGCCCCCTCTCGCCGAGGATCCTCTTTTTCAGATAATAGGGATAAGGTCCCACTTGCAGCATATGTATGTCGTGATTCGCTTCCAGATACAGGAGGTCAAGATGTTTCAGGCACTCCACCGTATACTCGTTGTAGCATCCCAGATCCGTGATGATCCCGATCCGCTTTCCGTCATGGGCAAGGCGGTAAGCCACGGGGTCCGCCGCATCGTGGGAGGTTCTCATGGGATAGAGGGCGATGTCCTTGATAATACATTTCTCGTCAGGGACGATGACCTGAAAAAGCGAGGGGTCGATCTCCCTCAAAGAGGCGGTCTTTTGAATTGCCTCTATCGTCCCTGCCGTTGCATAGATGGGAATGCCGTATTTTCGGGAAAGCACGCCCAGTCCATTGATATGATCGGCGTGCTCGTGTGTGATACAGATGCCGTCGATGTCCCGCATGGATAAGCCAAGCTCGTGCAGCCCCTCCTCCGTCCGTTTCCCGCTGATCCCCACATCCATCAGAAGATGGGTGGCGTCGCTTCCCACATAGACGCAGTTTCCGCTGCTGCCGCTGGCAATGCTGCAAAGTCTCATAGTTATGTCAACCAATTCGCCGCCAATCCGTCTTAGCGGCGTTTCTTCCTTTTCATTCGTTTTCCTTACGATTCATATTATGGCTTCCAGTAAATTTCAATGGTATCGCCGCTCTTGATATTCTCCATATACTGCGCTGGTCTGCCGTTTAGGTTGGTCACGATCCCGCTCCCCTCCGGCTTTGAGAGATCGAAGTCAATGTATTCAAACACATCCACAAACACATAAGCTTTCTTGCCTTCCAGCTTGATCTGCTCGCCGTTCACCGTCACGATGAT
>JAMPGN010000313.1 GCA_023663915.1 Eubacterium sp.
AAAATCTCAGTCTCCTTCACAAGACAACTGCGTGAACTTTTTGTGCAATCTGCCATCTAAAGTTTATCGAAAGGGCTTTTGGCGCCCGAATCTTATCGTATAATTAAAAAATGGATTAATTAAATAATGTGTTTGCAAAATGCAAGATGTATTTATATAATATACTTATATAACAATTACGGCATTTTAATAGTATAATTTACTATCTCCGCTGTAATAATATCATTATGGAGGTGCTATATGGCTATCGTAACTGAGGAACAGGTCATGAAAGTATTACGGCAATATAATCCGTGGTGGCAAATGGTTTCTGCGATTAAAGACGAGATCAAACCGCAGAGGCGGTTTGCTTACTATGAAGCCCTCAAAATGCTAACACACCAAAGTATCCGCCGCTTTGTTGTTCTTTCCGGTATGAGACGTGTAGGCAAAACAACGATTCTTTATCAGATCATAGATAACCTGATGGATGAAAATATTCATCCAAGGAACATCCTATATGTGTCATTTGATAACCCGATTCTTAAATTTATAAACGTGGAAAAAGTTATTTCGATCTATGAGTCTATGTATCCGATGGAAGGGATAAGATACATTTTTTTTGATGAAATACAATATACGGAGGATTGGGAACTTTGGATGAAGGTTATATATGATACCAGAAAAGACATCCGTATGGTGGCGACGGGTTCGGCAAGTCCTATTTTGGAAAAAGGCTCAACAGACAGCGGCACAGGAAGATGGAGCATTCTGAAAATTCCTACGATGTCTTTTTATGAATATTGCCGACTGTTAGCGCTTGATGAACCGGAAGTTCCATCGAATGTGAAGCTTTCTGAACTTGCAGAGATGGACCATGCACAACTCGGAGACCTAATGAGCCGTTTTGCATTCTTACGGAATCATTTTAACCGGTATCTGACCATTGGCGGCTTTCCGGAGCTTGTATTATCCGATGATGACATATATGCACAGAGGATGCTTCGCGAAGATGTGGTGGATAAAGTAATTAAGCGCGACATATTAACTCTGTTCAACATTCGTAACCCGTTGTTGATGGAGAAACTGTTTCTCTATCTCTGCATGAACTCGACAGAGATCTTTAATGCGACCACAGCCGCAAAAGAACTTGAGAATACCTCGGTCCTAACGATTGATAGTTATATAGATGCACTGGAAATGTCCAATCTCATTTATCTTGCAAAACCCATGGATGTAGGCAGCAAAGGATCACTGAAAGGAAAGCCCAAGATTTTTATTGCAGATGCCGCAATTCGGAATGCAGTGCTGATGATTGATGATGTACTGTCAGATGAAAAAGAATTAGGAGTGATGGTGGAAACTGCTGTTTACAAGCATATAACATCCTTCTATCAGAGCAGTCCCGCGCAGGTCGGATATTTTAGGAATGCGAGGGACAACCAGAAAGAAGTGGACGTTGTGGTGGAGATGCCCCGCCAGAAAATCCTCTGCGAGGTAAAATATCGCAATAACTCTCATATTTCAGCCACGGATGCCATTGTTGATTTATGTCAAAACGAGAAGTCAAAGGTGTCACACGCCTTTTTGATTACGAAGCAACTGGATGATTTCGGCATTACAAGACATGAGACAGCTGTCCCCATTTTGCGGATACCGGCTATTGCTTTTCTATATCTCTTAGGAAGGGCGGAAGCCGAAGGGCAAAATGGGAAAATATAAGTATTCGGTCACTCCACAATATTCTGCATCCAAACGCCTTTCCTCACAAGCACGAACCCGATCACGCATTTGATGATATCCCCTGCCTGTACCAGCGTATAGATGGCAACGACAGGCAGCGTTGTAAACCGGCTTAAAGTAAACGCGATCGTCACGCTGGCGACCCAGATGTACACACTGTCAAACAGAAATGTGATGATCGTCTTACCACCGGAACGCAGGGTAAAATACGACGCGTGCAGAAACGCATTCTGCGGCAGAAAGACAGCGGATATCATAATGAAATATTTCGCGAGCCGGCGCACGTCTGAGCCAGTGTTGTACAGCATCGGAAACAACGGGGCAAGCAGAAACATCAGCACAGCGACAACGGTACAGCAGAAAACAGAAAAGGCGATCATTTTATTGTCGTTATCTCTGGCTTCTTCCATCTTGCCGGCGCCGAGAAGCTGACCGACGATGATCGCGACGGAATCGCCAAGGGCGATAAATACGATATTAAACACATTGTTGATCGTGCCGGAAATATTCTGCGCAGCGATCACGTTTAAACCACGCACGGAATAGCATTGCGACAGCATTGCCATACCTGCCGCCCACAACGTTTCATTGAGTAAGAGCGGCGTGCCCTTGACAAAGATTTTCCTGGCGAGGGCGGCTGGCACTTTCAAGGTAGAATACAGACCCTCCACAAAAGGGTTGGTTTCCCTGTGTCTGTGGGTGTGTATCAGCACGATAGCCGCTTCTGTGTAGCGGGAGATGATCGTGGCAAGCGCCGCGCCCTGGACACCCAGCGCCGGAGCGCCGAATTTACCATATATTAATATGTAGTTTAATACCAGGTTCACGAATACCGCAACGACACCTGCCTTCATAGGCAGAATCGTCTGCCCACATTCGCGGAGCGTGCTGGAATAGACCTGCACCATCATAAAAGGCGGAAGTCCGAGGAGCATAATAAGAAAATACTGATGCCCGTAATGCAGAGTCGCAGCGATGCTTTCCGCAGTGCCTTCGCCCTGCAGATAGAGCTGAATCAGATGATCTCCAGCCGTCAAGAAAAGAACTGTGGTGAGCAGGGTGATGACAGTGACAATCCACAGCTTGAAACGGACGGTCTGCCGGATGCCTTCGTCATTTTTCTGACCGAAATACTGTGCGGTGAAGATACCCGCACCCGACACACCGCCGAACAGGCACAGATTGTATACGAAGATCAGCTGATTGACGATGGCGACGCCGGACATCGGCTCTGTGCCGATCTGTCCGATCATGATATTGTCGAGCAGGCTCACGAAGTTGGTGATGCCGTTCTGTACCATGATTGGTACAGCAATAGCGAGAACCATCTTATAAAAAGCCTTATTGCCTATAAACTTGCGTAAAAATCCCTTTTTTGCTTTAGCAGAAGACTCCATTGAATGCAAGCTCCTTTCTGAATTATTAACCTACTACATACAGCGTAACATTGTAAATACTATGAATCGTATTATATACGTAAAATAGTTTGCATTATCCATATTTTTCCTATAAAATTAAACGGTAACAATAAAGCATTGTACATGTTATGCGCGCGATATGCAAGGTGCTTTATTATTTTTTACAAAGTATGTCAAGTTTTGTCGTGGAGACTACACAAACCGTTTATTTTCGGGTATTTTTTAGTCAAATTTTGCTTGCTATTCTACGAATAATAAAATAGTATTGAAATATAAGT
>JAMPGN010000314.1 GCA_023663915.1 Eubacterium sp.
GATACTATACGCTATATAATATTGTTTGTCAACCTATATTTGAAAAATTTCAAAAAAATTTATTCTATTTTCAATACTTCTCACAACTCTTTCCACGTGGTATACTGTTCGCGGCGGCAATAAACCGCAGCCCCAACTACCGTCCATTAATATAACGGTTCTGATACTGGAATTTCTTCATGAAATAGAAAAGACAAGATTCAAGAGGTACTTACCATGAACACAAGTAATCATTCCAAACCAAACGGCTCTCTTCTCATCCTGCTCGCCGGCATCTTCTGGGGAAGCATGGGTATCTTCGTCCGCGGACTGACCGCCCTTGCAGGTTTTTCTTCTATCCAGATCGTCTGTATCCGCCTTTGCGTCGCGGCAATCACCTTTGCCCTCCTATTGCTGATAAAAGATCCGAAAGGTTTCCGGATTCATTTCAAAGACATCCCACTCTTCCTAGGACTGGGATTTTGCAGCATCCTCTTTTTTACTACCTGCTACTTTACCGCCATTCGCATGATGACACTGTCCGTCGCGGCAATCCTCCTCTATACCTCGCCGATCTGGGTCATGCTGTTATCCCTCTTCCTTTTTCATGAAAAAATGACAAAGACCAAACTGCTTGCCCTTGTCATCTCCTTCGCCGGGTGCATCTTAGTGTCCGGTCTTGGTTCCGGCGAAAGCAACGTAACCCTCATCGGAATCCTCATCGGCTTAGGTTCCGGATTGGGCTACGGACTTTACAGCATTCTCGGAACAATCGCGCTGCGCAGATATTCGACTTATACAGTCACTACTTATACCTTTGCAATAGCGGCAATCGGTTCACTGTTCTTAAGTTCACTACCAGATTTATGGCATAAAATAACGGTTTGCCCACGCAAACCGTATCTTCTTATCTTTATGATATTGACCGGGTTAGTCACAGCTGTCATTCCCTTTCTGCTCTATACATTAGGCTTGGAGCAGGTCGAGGCAAGCCGTGCCGCGATTCTCGCCACCGTCGAACCGATGGTCGCCACCATGATCGGCGTGATCATTTTCCATGAATACATGACAGCACTGTCTGGTCTCGGCATCCTGTGTATCCTGTGCGCGATCGTGCTGTTAAACCGCCATCCCCGGCAAAAATAAAGTGGGATCTGTCTACAGCCTAAATTCCCGAAAGAGCTTTTTCTGGTATTCAGCATCCTCTAAGGAACGTTTCAGGTCTTCCGTCCGGTTCTGCTCCAACAGGATGCCCGTCAGCCTGTTTACCCGATCGATCCCCTGCTGCATTCCCTCTCTCCTCCCTTGTTGTATCCCTTCTTCCATTCCTTCCATCCGTATCGTTCTCTCGTACTTATCCACGTCAAACTCTTCCAGCAGCATTCCCAACACCTCCGCCCGATATTCTTTCAATATATCATACAAAATACCATGCTCCATACAATAATCTATCGCCATATTTAATGCCGTCTGCAATTCCATGCCACTAGCGATATATTGTCTGGATATCGCCACAAACTCCGCATATTCTTCCAACATCCGGCATTTATCCATCAAGGCATCATTATGTCCGTAATTGATATTGAGCATCCTCACCTTAAGTTCCACATCAGCCTGCTGTCCCTTATTCACGAAGGCATCTGAAAGTTTCAATATCTTCTCATCCGGCGAATCTTTCTCCCCATTGTAGAAGACAATACACTGGGGTGTCGGCAGTTTGATCTGCCGCAAACCATAAAGACTTATCTCAGCGTGTTCAATTAACTTCTGGTACTCCTGCGCCAGATAAATCAGAAACCGTACCGGCATATTGGGATTATATGTACTCTGGTGTTCATACAAGTTCAATGTCCCCGCAAACACAAAAGCCAGATCATTCTTCATAACCACATAGACCGCACTCTCAATCGTCACTACCTGCAATTCGGAGGCATCCCGATAATCCGTCCCGTTTAAGGCATTGTATAACTGCAGCAGAGCTTCTTTATCCTTCTCAAATAAAAATCGAAAAAGTCTGTCTTTGACCTCTCTGTGTACCTTTTTCTGCCAAGGCATTCGAAATCGTCTGCCTGGGCGATACCACCTGTTCCTTCCATTTCTTCCCATATCTCGTCCTCTCTTATACCGCAGGACTCCGATATGGGCATATCGTGCCGCTCTCCGGTTCCTGCCCTATTTAATTTGATCTTAAGAAAATCTGACAGAAACTGTCTGAATGTGCGGAGCGCACACTGTATAGAATTTCCCATAACATAAAAGAATTGTAATATACCGTTAATCGTATGTCAATTATTTCTTTCATAAACTTAGCATAAACTCAGAGCACAAACACGCCCGTCATACACAAAGCCGGACTCTTCAGTCCGGCTTCCTCAACCCATCATACTTAAAACAAATTTACTTTACCTACCACGCCATCATTGATTACATAGTATGCCGTGAAATCTTCCGGTTTCACGTAAACCTGCATATCCTCAATCGACCCTTCCGGATGTCCTTTTGCATAATAATGCGCTTTGACCCGTTCGAGCACCGTTTCCATCGTCACCTCGTACTCACGATATTGCAGGAATACTTCCGGTTTCACATCTTTCTTTGCCGGAATATCTTCCTTCTTGGAAGAAGTCTCTTCCTGTAAAGATATGTCCTTCGTAACTGCTGCTTCCTTTACTTCTGTTTCCATTGTGTTTCCGGTCAATTCCTTCTTTTCCATGAAAATCTCCCTCTTCTGCCAGACCGACAGTTTATCTTGTAATATTATCCGCAGATGCCACATAGCTTATAACTATATGTACTTAGATATTGTAACACTGATTAGGATTTCCCACAAGTAATAGATTCATTTAAATATCGGCTATGCCAGCCGTCACATCATTATTACATACAAACGCCGTCGGCATCTTCTGCGGCAGCTCGATCTCGAATCCGTCATCCGACCTGCCCGTATGATGGTTTCTGTCATTGATTACCCATGTCTCATCCACATCCACGCCATGTTCGTATAATGCTCTCACATAGCCAAAATAGCGATCCGTAATGCTTTCCGACGCCAGCACGTTCCCGATAAATGCAATCTCCTTATGCCCATCTCAAAAAGGAGGTTCGTCATAGTATACATGCCGAAATACCCGTTGGATACAACCGAATCACACTGTCCGCTTTTATCATAAAAATCAAGGAAAAACACGTTGACCGGACAAAGCTTTGGATACCGTGACGGTGCTGACTCCCATCACTTTGGCGATGTCTGCCATTCTCACTGATTTAGCCATGTTTTCCTCAATTTCTAATCACGATTTACAGTTTATTCATATACTTAAATTATAAAGTAAAAAAACATGTTGTCAACATAATTTCGTTAAAAATATCGTTTTTCCGTATTTTTTTCTGAATTATCA
>JAMPGN010000315.1 GCA_023663915.1 Eubacterium sp.
TCCATCATGGAATCTTTCATCTCACTTACCAGTTCCTGATACAGTTTTTGCTGTATTCTCTTTTCATTACAATCGATTGCAAAGGGATTCACAATAATCTCCGCCGCTTTCCCCAGTGTCATAATTGTATCTTTTTCTGAAAGAATAAAACTTCCCTCTTTTCCCTCCATCTGGTTGATCAACATACCAATCACATGGGCAAATATATTCGGCGTCTCAATCACCAAAACATTGACTCTGTTTTCCTGTATTTCCAAATCAATGCCAAACTCTGTACACATCAACCTCATAAGACAACCAGCCTCTCGTCACTGTCCAGCACTTCCGAACAGGATTCACCCACAATATACTCCATCTTCGCATACTGTTTTTCCGTCACCTTAAGTAACTGTACCAGCCCTTCTCTCGGCTTATTCTTTTTCACGCTTTCGCTGATCGCATCTGCCATTGTAGAATTTTGCGCAAGTTTACAGTAAACGGATTCCTGCAGCATCAAAAACCCGCTCTTGATCAGAAATTTGCGAAACTGTCGATAAGCCCTTTGTTCCTGTGCCGTAAGCACAGGCAGATCAAAAAAGACTAAAATTCTCATATATCTATAACTCATTTCTGTAAAATTTGATCAGCGACACATCATTATCTGACAGCGCATCAAAGATACTCTTGCAGTAGATTTTAATTGCGTTGCTGACGAATTCCTTTCTCTCTGCGATCGTCACTTCCTGTTGCAGAATCTTAAGAATTTCTACTTTTTCCGAATGTTCAAATTGCTGCGGATTCAACTCTTTTACTTTTTGGTCTACGATAGGGCGAAACGGTTCCATCAGATCCGACCCCAGATTAAACGGATTAAACATATTATCATGAAACAGCCCGATCTGTGTAAGATATCCGTTCGCAGTAATCTCTCTGTTAAACGCCGATAAGATGATCCCGTACCCATAATTTAGCGCGGCATTTATGCTGTTATCTTCCGTTCTTGTAAACTCCATCCCAAAAAGAGCGTTAAAATAGACTTTTGCGGCATGCCCCTCCCGATTTGTCGTATCGCCAAATTCTATCTCTTCAATATATTGATACAACATGCTGCTTTCGTTTTTTTGCCACGCTGCAAGCGTTTCCGCCTGCTTACGGATTTTCTCGATTACGATCTCTGTCCAAACCGCAGTCTTAGTCTCGCTGTTCCACCCAATCTGATTTCGCACTTTAACGCTGGTATCATGACTCCCATAATAAGGAATCAATTCTGATGACGGATTCCTCTTTTCATCACAAAAGATCACCTTGATCTTCTTCTTGGTAAGTTCACAGAGCAGCGCAGCCGTCAAAGATACCGCTGTCGATTCTATCACCAGCATATAGATCTCGCTGATATGTACTTTCACAGTCTCTCCCTTGCGTACCACCAGATACCCCATCTGATAATCCAGCTTTGCACTGCTTGAGACAACGATCGTCCGCCAACTCATACTGTTAACAGATCAATGCGGTTCTCATATACGCCGGTAACCGATTGATTGATCAATATAAACTCCTCCGCCTCTGAAACCTTTTTGCTGATCAGCATAACGCCAGTCTTAGCAGCCTCTCCTATTAATGACAAATTCGCAGAAGTCACACCAATTTTTGTTAAATTCAATATTTCCAAAAGAACACTTCCCTGTTGTACACAGGATAATTGTTCAAATTTTTCTCTGTCTTCTTGTAATTTTATTCCCACGGGATTCGGTTTCTTTTTGAAAATGCCATTATTATGCTTATCACACAAAATATTGTACAATTCCAAATTATCTTCTATAGTAACCTTTTCGCTCTTTTCTCCTTTCTCCAATTCTTTGACATAGTTCATCCATTTTTGGTCCAGACAAACTGAAATCGCATTTCTGACAGATATCTGATTCCCTGTCTTTCCTGAAATATGTATATTATATCCACCTTTATTGACGAGAGATTGTATTTTAATTTTTTTCATCCGTATAGACGGCTCTGCCAATCCTAATTCTTTTTCACAATATACCTGCAACAACTGCGGATTCTTTTCAATCCGTTCTTTCCACAATACCGGCACCGTCTCCAACGTTCGGACTCGTTTATCCTTAACCGTATGTTCTACCAGAATATAATACGCCGTAGAAACGCTGCTGAAACCGCCGTATTTTGTTACATCCTGCATCCGTGCATCCGTTCCTTTCAGCGGAATATATCCCACGCCTGCCGCCTTTTTTGCACTGTAAAGCGTCTGATCGGCAAGTCCGCCATGCCCTTCAAAATTCATCCTCGTAAGCAATGGCGTATTTTTGGTCATCATCCTGCGGACCGTCACAATCGTTCCGGTCTCCTCTTTCCCGTTCTGCGCAACCCAGGCGGTTTCTCCTCCCCGCTTCACATCCCAATCGAACATTCTGCTAAGATTATAATGGTTCTTACCGCTGTCTTTTGCATAATCCTTTTGAATAAACTGCAAAGGATTCTGCGTAAACTTCACAAAATAAACATTTCCTACCACAATATTGAGATAAGCATCCTGTGCATGATGAAAATCGTTTACCACTCTGGTTTTGACCAGATTTCTCTTCTGTCTGAACTCCGAAACATTGGATGCTTTCGCATATACGATCGTTGTATCAGGAAGCGCCTGCTGTAAAATAGTCGTCACTCCTTTCGTCCCCTGACTGGTTTCCACAAGCTGTCTGGCGATAAATCCTGCCTTCTGTTCGTCTGTAAAAGGATTTCTGCCCGTCAAACGTTTCAGTTTTTCATCTGATATCAACTTCTTTCTGTTCAGTTCTCTCCACATATTCTGCTGCGTCATATAAATATTCTGCTCCAGCGGATAGGTGTCGCTCTTATGCGCATTCAATTCCTTTTCAACCAATACCAGATTATCTGCAAGATTATCATCTTTCACAAAATGTCTCGGATAAATATGGTCGATATCATAAAGATTATCGTTAAAGAGCTGATCCAAATCGATCGGCTTTCCCGTATACATGGAGCGCCCCATCTGGGTCAGATACAAAAACATCTTTTTACTTCTGATCGTACCGTTTTCATCCGCATTTTCGATAATGCTTTTCCAGTCATGCTCTTCATCTTTTATATTTTTATACAAATCCATAAACTGCTGTTTCCGGGAATCTTTTCGCTTTTTTTGTTTCTCTTCTTTCCGCGTCATTTCCACAAACAGACGCTTGGGCGCTGTTCCCATGATTTTTTCTACTTCCTTAATGATCAGTATCGTCTGCCATACCATTCTTTTCACGGGTGCAGAAAAATACAGATCATCCAAATCTTCTGCCTGTAATTCCGACAGCACCTTGTAGGAATCCTGCTGATATTTTTCCAGTTCTTCCCTGTA
>JAMPGN010000316.1 GCA_023663915.1 Eubacterium sp.
ACTCATCCCTTCCATTGGATTATTGTATTGCCATTATAGCATATTTTTCCTGTTTGTTGCAACAATTCATATAACTTGTTTCATCTTTTTTGACACCTCAAAAGTCAAGTGCTTTATGACAAATTATGATTATTTTTTACAATTTTATGATAACTTCACAAAACGTTCGTTCTTTTGGTTTCCATAAGTCCATTATGTTTTTTTACTGGAATTACGTGGATAATGTGTATAACTCCGTGCATAAGTCTATTTCGCGCCATTATCTGCCTTTTTGGCATGTGGATAACTCCGTTGCCGCCCATGTACAAAAATCTCTTTCTGTCATGCAATTTGTACAATATATACAATCACTCCAAGCGCCGTATGAATAAACCTGTGCTGAATACCAAGCCATCCAGCTTCGCTTATCCGCGCTAAAAAGGCGGCTGATCACTCAGCCGCCTCTGCCTATTCTATAATCTATCTTCCTTTTAGAAAATTCTCCTGATCGAAAGAATCGAACGATAAGTTGCACTGGATACGATGATACCTGTCTTTGATGTCGATGCGTGCACGATCTGTCCGTTTCCGACATAGATTCCGACATGCCCCGAATAACAGATGATATCTCCCGGCTGCGCATTCTCGATACCATTCACGGTCGCCCCTACACTTCTGTCCGCTGAGGACGAGTGCGGCAGGCTTACGCCGAAGTTATTGTATACGCTCATGACAAATCCCGAACAATCCGTGCCGTTTGTCAGACTGCTTCCGCCGTACACATACGGATTACCGACGAACTGTACCGCAAACTTAGCTACGTCCGCGCCCGTGCTGCCGGTAGGACTCTGATAAGTCTTGCCGCCCGACGATTGTGAACCGGAAGATGAAGACTTAGAACTTTCAGCCGCTTTCTTGGCTGCCGCTTCTTTCGCCGCCTGCCTTGCAGCATTCTCCTTGGCAAGCCTTGCCTGTTCTTCCTCAATCGATTCCGCCTTGACAAACTCCGTTGACAAAGTCACATAATCGGTAGACACATAGCCGTCACCTTCCTCGATGTTGACCTTGACCCAGCCGTCAAGTTCCTCCGTAACGATCAGCTCGTCCTCGATCGGCACCATGCCGAGCACAACCGCATCCAATCCGGGCTGTTCGCGTACAAACAACGTAGTCGTTGTAACTGTCGCAATACGCGTTCCGACTTCTTTTGCATAATCAACGGCATTATCACCGGTCACACAGAACTCGCCTTTTACATAGCCTTCCACCGAACCCGAACTAATTCTGTACCAGCCATCCTCTTCTTTAATAAAATTACCAACGGATTTATCATACAGCTTGCCGACGATATTGCCTTCCTCACTGGGAAGATCCCTGACATTCACATAGTCATTGACTTTCGCGATCACCAGATTCTTAAAGCTCTCTTCCTCCTCCGAAAGTCCGGTATTCGCCGCCTCTTTCAAATCCTCGGTATATCCCCTGCTGACAACGATCGTGTCCTCAATTTTCCTGGAATGCGCTGCGCTTACCTTATCCTCGGTACTCGCCATTTCAGCATAAGCGCCCACTTGAACGCTTCCGACGGTTATCCCGCTCACTTCTTCGCTCCCTGCTTCTTCACTCTGGACTTCCTCGCTCTTCGCGGCTTCCTCCTGCAAAGAGGAGAGCGACGTGGACTCCTCTTCCTTCTGTAATGAAAAATCTATGCCGGACGACGGTAAAACAGAACCGATATTGCCGGACGCATTTACCTCAACTCCTGTACTGCCAAACGTAATGGCTGCTGCCATTGCACATGCTGTTATTTTCACATTCATCTTTTTCATATGTTACCTCATTTGTTACAAAATTGTTACATCTTGGGTATAATATAGCATTGAAAGAATGTTTTGTCAACTACAGCATATACTAATAAAACCGCCAATTTACGCAACTTCTTGTGCTTTATTCATAAATTCACAAACATTTCACATTTGTAACAAATTGAGCAGGACCCGGTCAGAAAAATGCTTCCCATTTCCCTACCCTTACATACAGTGATTCCAGCCGTCATTTTTTAAGTAACTTCATTCAGATATCTCTCCACGGAGGCAGCCGCACATGCCCCGTCCGCCACTGCCGTGACGATCTGGCGCACCTGTTTGGTGCGGATATCTCCTGCCGCAAAAACTCCCGCTGTCTTCGTTACACAGTCCTCTCCCGCGATTACATACCCCTGCTCATCGCAAGCTACACACTCCCTGAACATCTCCGTATTCGGGTGCATCCCGACGGCGATAAAGACACCTTCCACAGCCAGCTCTTCCGCTGACTGTTCTATCGTATGCCGAATTTGCAAGCCTTCTACCAGATCCGAACCGTAAATATGATCTACCGTCCTATTCCAGAGTATCTCGACGTTGTCGCATTTCATTAATTTCTCCTGCAGTCCTTTGGCAGCGCGCAGCTTGTCCCTCCTGTGAATCAGATAGACTTTCCTGCACATGCGTGCCAGATAAATGGCATCCTCCACCGCCACATCACCGCCGCCGACTACCGCCACATCTCTTCCCTTGAAAAAAGCTCCGTCACAGGTAGCGCAGTAAGATACCCCTTTCCCTTTATATTCCGACTCACCGGGCGCACCCAGCACAGCATGTTCCGCACCCGCGGCAAGCACAAGCGCCCTTGCCTCATATCTTGTCCCATCGGCTGTCAGCACAACCTTGGTCTCCCCCGCAGTTTCAAGCCCGGTAACTTTCGCCGTCTTATATTCCGTTCCGGCTAAGTCCGCGTGCTCCTTAAACTTCATTCCCATATCAAACCCGTTCATACCGGGCATTCCCAGATAATTATCCACCTCGTAAGTATTTAACACCTGCCCGCCGTTCATAGGTTTTTCTTCTATTAACAGCAGGTTAAATCCCGCCCGCCTGCCGTAGACCGCCGCCGACAACCCCGCCGGACCGGAACCAATGATGATCAGATCGTACATATTCTGTCTGCCTCCTTTTCATTCTTTATTTTTTCCTATATAATAAAACGAGCTAACGCTCGTTTGCGAGATTCGCTTCGCGAACTCGGAATTTGCCGGGCGATTTCAATATACTCCAGAATTAAGCTAACGCTCGTTTGCGAGATTCGCTTCGCGAACTCGGAATTTGCCGGGCGATTTCAATATACTCCAGAATTAAGCTAACGCTCGTTTGCGAGATTCGCTTCGCGAACTCGGAATAAGCGTAGAAATTTGCTGTGCGATTTCTCACTACTAAATATTATAACACCGAAAGCATAACATATAATAGATTCGGGTGTCAAAAGCTCTTTCGATAAACTTTGACTGGCAGATTGCACAAAAAGTTCACGCAGTTGTCTTGTGAAGGAGACTGAGAT
>JAMPGN010000317.1 GCA_023663915.1 Eubacterium sp.
ATTCCGATGCCATATATCAAGGATATTTATACGGGAGTAGAGGAAAATGAGAACATGACGATGCTCTTAGATCATGACCGTGATATCAGTCAGATCATAACGCTGACAGATCATTCGATCGTGGAAGACAGCATTGGAAAGTGGAAAAGGCAGTTGGAAGGCGGTATGCGGGAATTGAATGCCTATGCCGAGGTGACGGAGGAAAAGGTATTGGAAAACCTTGATTACCTTATTGCCCGGACGCCCTCGGCGAAAGGATGGGTGCGCAATATCTGTTTTCGGATCAGAGCAGGGAGCGGCAGGGTTGCAGGCAATTATAACTGCTACGAAAAGGATAAGAAAACTTACGGGGTCATGCTGGAAGCGCTGGTGCTGCGGCTGAATGAAATGATAGTGGGTCAAGAGGAAATATTATAATCCGCGGCAGGAGGAGTTTGGAGGATGGAAAACGCAATTACTTATAAAGATTTATATCTGTCTTTTGGTGAAGTAATCTCCATGAATCGGCTTGAAATTGTTCAAAGTCCTGATAAACACGGAACGTTGAGCCTGTCTGCGGTTTTGAACGGAGAAGGGGAGGGTGAGGTGTTCGATGAACTGCCCGAAGAAGTCTCTGTATTGTATATGGAAAACGGCGAGGAGAAAGTTCTGTTTAAGGGGATGGTGGCAAGCAGCAGTATGGAGCGGGTCGGAAACCACCGAAAACTGGAGTTAAAGGCGTATGACGCCACTTATCTTCTGGACAAGCAAAGAAAAACGAGGTCTTTTCAGGACACTACAAGGACAAATCATTCCGTGATCGAGGAGATAATGAAAGAATATCCGGAGTGTATCTGTATGAAAAATCTGCCGGAAAAACCTATCGATCGGATCTGGTTTCAGTATGAGGAGACGGATTGGGAATTTCTGCGCAGATTCTTAAGCAGCTATTCGGACAGTCTGTATGCGGATGCTACCTATCAGACGGCGCGGTTTCAGGCAGGACTATCACCGGAGGATATTGAGGTGGATTGGGATGACGCGCCTTATCGTATGGGGAAAAACATGGAGCGGTATGATTTCCTGTCTCAGAACGGATTCGATGAACTGGAAATCGACAAATTCATCGAATATTTTGTAGACAGCTATGGGATATATACATTGGGGAGCAGGCTGATTTATAAGGGGCGCAGATGGTATGTGGGCGAACTGAAACGCGAACTTGCGGATGGACTTTTGACGACAACATACAGGCTTGAGCAGCGGGAAGGACTATTAAAACCGCAGGAATATAACCATCGGATCACTGGCATTTCTTTGGATGGTAAGACAGTAGAAGTGCAGGGAGACACTGTGCGGGTGGCGATGAATGGCGATATGACGACAGAGCAGGGTACATATTGGTTTCCGTTTTCCACCGTGGCTTCGTCTCCGGATGGAAGCGGCTGGTACAGTATGCCGGAGGTGGGCGACAGTATTCGCGTATACTTTCCTACCTGTGACGAGAAAGAGGGGTATGTGATCACGAAGCATGACAGTCATATGCCTGCATCAGGGGGCGCATCGGGCGGAGATTCCGGCAAAATGCAGCAACAAGAGAAATTATCAGAACCACAGGAGAATAACCAGCGGATTACAGGCGTTTCGCCGGATAGGAAAGCCATACAGGTACAGGGTGATATGGCGCGGGTTTCCTTGAATGGCGATATGGCATTGAAACAAGGGACTTTTGAATTGTCCTTTTCCGCAATCGCTATATCCGCAGACAGAAGCGTGGGACACAGAATGTCGGAGGTGGGTGAAAGTATTCATATGTATTTGCCTGCCGGTGACGAGAAAGAGGGGGCTGTGATAACGGAGTATAACGATCGCCTGTCCGCTCTGGAGACGGTATCGACCGACAGTTTTACAAAGAAAAATTCGGGCGGACATAAAGCGGGTGGAAACAGCGGCGAATCTGCCAATCATGGAGGCGGAGGCAACAGTGAGTCAGGCGGTGGTTCCGGAGACGGAGGCAACAGTGGAGCGGGCGGCGGCTTTGGAGACGGAGGCGGCAGTGAATCGGGTGGTGGAGGCGGTGGGGCGTCAGCCGCAGGCGGCAGCGCCGCAGCAGAAAATGCAGCCGCGTCGGACCAAAAAGATGAAAAGAGAGCCGATCCTGAGAAAGAAAATCCGATGGATGATCCGAGCAAACGAAATATCTTTACACAGGATGGCTGTGTTGTCCAGATGGTTCCGGCGGGCGTGATCCTGACTGCCGGGAAATCAACGCTTATGTTGAAAAAGACAGGAGAAATCGTGATGGATGCGCCTACGGGAATATCTGTTTACGCGGGAGAAAAGATGACCATGACGGCGAGGAAGATCACGGTGAAAGCAAAGTCATTTGTGGAGATCAAAAATGAATCCGGAGCAGATATCGCAATCCGGAAGCAGCAGATCAAGATGCACGGACAGGAAATTTATGAGAACTAGGGAGCAGGAAAGGGCAGAAAGGAGTACGGAACATGGCATACGGAATCCATGATCTGGAACTTACGGGTTTGAAGATAAAAACGATATTGTCTGTACATATCAGTCATGAGCCCGGCGAACATGGGCTTATGGAACTGACGGCGGATATGGGGGAAAGTAACATGGATACTCCTATTCAGCAGACCGGGAACGGGCAGAAAGTAGTCTTGTCCGGTACAAGCAATGGACAAAAGACGGTTCTTTTTTGCGGCGTCATAACAAATTTGACGGCACAGAGTATGGGAAAAAGCTGTCACGTCGATCTGACGGCAAGGTCATGGAGTTACCAGATGTAAATAAAAATTTTAGTAATTATTAAAATAAATTGCGTTGACGATAAGGAAATATTATTGTATGCTAATATTATTAAGGTACGAAAGGACTATCTGAGATTATGATGAGATATTATAAATTATTCGATCTGTTAGCGCGGCGGGGTATGAAGAAGACAGACCTCTTGAATGTCATATCCTCCCCGACGCTTGCGAAGCTGTCAAAAGGCGAATCGGTGACAACGGACATATTATGTAAAATCTGTGATTATCTTAGCTGCCAGCCGGCGGATATCATGGAATATGTAAAGGAATGAAGTGTGGATACTGCTCAGAAATGATACGGGACATGAAAAGATCCGATGTTTCTTAACGGGAAACATCGGATTTTAGGGGATAGTTGATTTGTTTTTATACGTTATGATTCTTCGGGGAGAAGTTCGATCATAAGCTGCATTTGAAAATCTTTGTCTTTGGTAGCGCGTTTTAAGTCATCCATCCGATCTAACTCTATCAGGATAGAGTTAAGGGTATTGATGCGTTCTGTATTTTCTGTGACTAATCTTTCCATGATCTCACACAT
>JAMPGN010000318.1 GCA_023663915.1 Eubacterium sp.
GTGCGCGGCGAGACCGGAAAGAGCGGCGTCTTTTATCTGGCGGCAAACCGCGGCGGACTCTGGAAACTGCTTTACGACAAGGCTTTGGACCGGGTGACTCTCAGACGGCTGACCAAAGAGGGGGATGAAGTATACCGTGTCGGCCTCGGACTCGGTTCGCCGGATGGGGATTATTACCGCGACAAGAAAGCGCTGTACTGCAGCGCAAAGTTAGACGGCGTTTACGGATTTTATCGGTCTTTGGATGAGGGAGAACATTTTGACAGGATCAATACCGACAAGCAGATGTACGGCGAGATCAACAGCATCGACGGCGACTGCCGGGTGTTCGGAAGATTTTATCTGGCTACCGGATCGAGGGGTCTGCTTTACGGGGAGGCGGAGTGACGATCAACGGAAGTTATCTGTGACAATACATCCTTGACAGATCCGGCTCGCCGTCTCCCTGCACCATGCACAGAAATTCCCATCCGTACCGCTCGTAAAATCCCACATGATCGGTGACAAGGTAAAGCGGCGTGATGCCTTTCGCCCTCATATCCCTTGCGACCAGCGCGAGCAGCTCTCCCGCGATTCTCTGGCAGCGGTATTCTTCTTCCGTATATACCGCACAGACATTCGGCGCAAGGTCTTTCCTGTCATGGAAATCATTTTCGATCACGCCCATGCCGCCTATGATCCTGTCATCATCAAGGCACAGATACCAGCCAAGTTCAGTCTCTCCGTTCAGATAAGCGTCCATACATTCCAGATAAGCCTCTTTCGGCACGCCCCATTTGCTGTGAAACCATTCTGCCGCCGCATCCTTTCTCTCCGGTATTTCTCTTAATGTGCAGTATCTGTATGGATTCATCATGCTTATTCCTTTCTGATTTTCGTCAAAAAATTTCTCAATAATCGAATAGACATTTCCGTTTGCTTGTGCTATACTGTTATCACATGATAACCATTCCTAACAAAGGCGGTGATTCTATGACTGACAGCGAAAAACTTGATTTGATTCTCTCCAAACTTGAACAACTGGACATATTGGGAAATGACATTACCGATATCAAATTAACCCTTGAAAATGAAATTCGGATAATCAAGTCACAACTGAAAATGGCATGATTTTCGTCACGTTTATGCCCGCTTTGTCCAGTACCCGTCATAAGCATATCCGTTTTTCCCGATCAGGCAATGTTCGGACTTCGTAAAGCCTGCTTTTTGAACGGCTTTTATCCTCTCTACCGCATAGATTGGCGCCTTGGTAAGCACGCCGCCAGAGCCAAGCAGTTCCGAAAGATGCGGCGTGATCAGGGAAATGAGTTCAAACAGCACTTCTTCCCTTTCGTAATCGCTTCTCACATCGACCCTTAAAATGCCCATATGATCAAATACATCTTCCGAAACGCGCAGGCAAAGCTCTATGGTGCCGATTACAGCCGATGTCTCTTTCTCCACGATGGAAAGTCTGGCAAACCAGCCGTTTTCATAGGACATTTCCCAAAAATCAAGCGCCTCTTCCATTCTCTCTTTCGTGGCATAGTAAAAGTTATCGCCATCGCAGTTGTCGCTGTTAAAAAAGGGCAATGCGTTCTTGTCACTGTATACTTTCAGCAAATCATCACGATCTGCTCTCTCAAATAATCTGACCAGAAAATTTTTGCTTTCCAAGATTGGGCAGGTTTCATAAATACCCATAATGCGCCTCCATAATAATCAACTAAGCCATTCATAATCCTTTCGGCAATCAAGAACATATTCCACATAAACAGTATCATTTCGGATTTGGTAAAGGATCAGATACCATTTCTCAACAAACATCTTATGATACTTATTGGGTGGAATATATACCTCTTCAAAAAAAGGAAAACGCTGCGGCATATAAGAAAGCGAGCGCATTGCGTCCATGATTTCCTTTTTCTTTGCCTTTGCCGCCTCTTTGTTGACCTGTGCCATAAAACCGATATGGGTTCCAAGCATCCTTTTAGCTCTGTCAGAAACAATCACTTGATATCTGCTGTTTTCCGTCATCTATTATGCCCCTTCAATCACATCGTCAAGATATGCATCCAGTTCGTCGAGCGTGCACCCCGTTCTGCCCGCTATCCGATCTTCTTCCACCGCAAGTAACTCCTCCCTGAGTTTCAGCATTTTTTCCCGCCTGTTATAGGTTTCGATATCCATAACAACCAGATCGCCTTCTCCGTTTTTTGTAAGAAATACGGGTTCCGCAGTCTTTCTGCACATTTCAGCGATCTCATTGTAATTTTGACGAATTGCGGCTGACGGACGAATCGTCATGGCAACACCTCCCGGAAGATTTTGATAGTAATATTTTATCTATATTTTAATCTTTATATACTACAATGTCAATCTATGCCTCCCTGATTCATGATTGCAGTTTATCCAGCTCTTTCTTCAATTTCTCTTTTAATTCTTCCAATTCCTCATCGGTTGGATCGTATTTCGGGTCGTGTAATTCCTGTCCAAGCTGCCAGACCGGGCCGGGCATCGGCGTATCGCCTTCCCGTCTCGGATGGATATGCCAGTGCATATGTAACCCGCGGTCGGCACCCAACAGGGAATAATTCAATTTATCCGGCCCGAACGCATGATATACCGCTTCCGCCACAACTGCCATTTCCCGAAGAAACTCATCTCTATACTGCGGCTCTAACTCATGCAGCTCAAAGGCATGCTGTTTGCATAGAAATAAACTGTACCCCTTTATTCTTTGATTGTCACCGATCACAACATATCCGGTATTCAGCTCCCGCACAAAATACGGATTTCTGTTCTCTTTGATCCAGGCGATTCTTTCACAGATCAGGCAGTTTTCCATGCTCGCGCCTCCCTACTGACATGAATCTATAGAAAAGTCATAGAAATTTTCTTTCCGCACCATACTCCTGTCATACAGCATGCCACGCTGAGGCATACATAGATGCTTCCCGGTAAATATTGTTTTGCGCGGAATAAATCATACGCCTCTAAGGAAAATGTTGAAAATGTTGTAAATCCCCCGCATACGCCCGTCTTTATAAATAATACCAACCCAGACGGTACACTTTCTTTAGAATCTGCTATCCCCGCAATCAATCCGATCACTACAGCGCCTATGAGATTGGTGATAAGCGTTAATACAGGGAATGCGCTTTTGACAGGGATTAGGCTGATTGCATACCGCCCCATAGCGCCCAAAGCGCCGCCTAATGCGACCCACAAAAATGACATGTATGTCACCTTCCATCTTTTGATGATTCTTTATCCACGCTATCGCAAAAAAGACTGTCTGTTAGGATTCATGTCGTTCGTTTTACCGATTCAAACGCGTCCACAGTTCGTCAAATTCTTTTTC
>JAMPGN010000319.1 GCA_023663915.1 Eubacterium sp.
CTGCGTGAACTTTTTGTGCAATCTGCCAGCCAAAGTTTATCGAAAGAGCTTTTGATACGCGAATCTCATTAGGAAATTGCGGTAGTGTAAACCATTTTAGGGAGAATGCGAAACATTCTCTAAATCGTCGCTGCCGAACGACGATTTTTATACAAGCAGTATTGGACAGAAAGCGCAGAGTGTTGTATGATGAAAAAGTAGATGTAAACAGCAGTCATAACAGGCGGTGAGGTGTATATGGATAAGTACGAACGGATTGGCAGGGAACTGGTGCACAAAGGTGTCATCATAGACTATTATCAGGATACAATCAAGATTCCGAACGGAAATATTGCAAAATGGGATTATATCAAACACAAAGGAGCGGCGGCGGTGGTAGCCGTGAAGGATGACGGCCGACTTTTGATGGTCAGGCAGTATCGGAATGCGTTAGACCGAGAGACTTTGGAGATCCCGGCGGGCGGTTTGAATGATGTAAATGAGCCGACCGATCTTGCGGCGGCGAGAGAACTGGAAGAGGAGACTGGATACACGGCTGGAAAGCTTGAACTGCTCCTATCACTCAGAACGACGGTTGCATTTTGTGATGAGAAGATTGATGTCTATGTTGCGACGGACTTAAAGAGAAGCAGACAGCATCTGGATGAGGATGAATATCTGGATGTGGAGAGCCATGATGTGGAAGAGTTATTGCAGATGATCTATGACTGCAAGATCCAGGATGGCAAGACGGTCTCGGCAATACTGGCGTACAGCAGGAAATACAGATAGAGACGGAAGACAGTCATGAATAATGATACGTTGAAAGATTTATATTAGAATATTTTGAGACATGATAATACCGCTTGTGACGATATGAAATAGGATCGCGCAGACGGTATTTTTAATAGGTTTTCGGCATTAAAAGATGCAACCGAGCTTTGCTCGTTTTGCGCATGTACTTTTCTCTTTGGACATATAATAGGAAGACAGCAAATCGCACAGACAAAATTGCCATGAAAGAGGGGAGTACCGTGCCGCAGTCGTCACTCAAAAATTGCTATTATATGATATATCTTTTTATGATCGGGCTTTTTCTTGGAATATTGATCGTCAACGTGGGATATGATGCATGGATCAAAGAGGGTAGTCTGTTGGGAACCGATATGATTGCACGTTTGAAAAACAGTATACTTGACGGTGGTATATTGTTTGGCTATGTAGTGAAACACAGGCTTTTCACAGTCTGTATGCTGGCTCTTCTGGCGACGACGATGATCGGTCTGCCGATCGTGTGCGGATACATATGCTATATGGGCTTGTCGGCGGGATGTCTTTTGTCGGTGTCGGTTATCCGCTATGGAATCCGGGGATTATTGTTGATGGCCGCAGGAATCATGCCGCAGGGTATCATGCTCATCCCGGCTTATATGGCTCTGTTCGTCTGGTCGGCAGGCGTCAACAGAATGTTGTATTCCAAAAACCCGTACCGGGAATGTTACACCAGATACAGCAAACAGATTTATTTAAAAAAAGGCGTACAGATCGTAGGTATCATGGTAGTTGTCATAATAGGTTGTCTGTTGGAGAGTTATGTTAATCCTAAAATGCTGCAATTTGTCTTAAAAATATTTTAAAAAATTTTTTTGCGCGTTTTTACCCACATATAGTAGACATAAATTCTGATGTTGTCGATATGTTGTGTTTTTCTTTCAAAGTGGCTGAAATGCCCGTAGAATCGGGGAAAAATCCATTTGCTTTTCTCTAAAAATCTGATTATAATGATAGGCAGACGATGAGTTGATTTACATAAGAGGGGTCACTCAGGGAAGGGTTTCCGGTTGCATGGAAAAAGAGATCAAAGCATTCATAACATATTTACATAATGTGAAGAATACTTCAACGAATACGGAGATGTCTTACAAGAGGGATCTTGAGAAAGTACAACATTTTATGTCTGGGCGCGGCATTGAGGAGACGAGCGTCATATCGGAACAGGATTTGGAAGATTATGTGAAATATCTGGAGGACAATCAATTTGCGGCGGCGACAGTGTCAAGGAACATCGCGTCGTTAAAGGCTTTTTATCATTATCTGGTGCAGGAGGGCATTGTGGCGGAGGATATTGCCGAGCCGTTAAAAGCGCCTAAGATCGAGAAGAAGATTCCGGAGATCATGTCGCCGGACGAGGTGGTGAGGCTGTTGGAGCAGCCTTCCGGTGATTCGCCCAAGGAAGTGCGCGACAAAGCCATGCTGGAACTCTTGTACGCGACGGGAATTAGGGTGACGGAACTTATTACGCTCAAGATTTCGGATGTCAATATGCCGATGAGTTTTATCCTGTGCCGTGACCGTAACAAGGAACGCATCATTCCTTTCGGGACGGAAGCGAAAAACGCGTTAGCAAGGTATCTGGACGGTACGCGTGATGAGATGTTGGAGAATAAAGCCTCTGACGTACTTTTTGCCAACTGCTCCGGACAGCCGATGAGCAGGCAGGGTTTTTGGAAACTGATTAAATATTATGCGAAGAAAGCGGATATCAAGGCAGATATCACGCCGCACACACTCAGGCATTCTTTTGCGGCGCATCTGGTGGAGAACGGAGCCGACTTAAGGAGCGTACAGGAAATGCTGGGACATTCGGATATCTCGACAACGCAGATTTATGCGAACTTAAACCACAGCCATATACGGGAAGTGTATGCGAAGGCGCATCCGCGCGGATAAGAATGGTTTTAGCGGGAGCGTGGCATGTATAAGATACTGATCGTGGAAGATGACAATACAATCTCAGGGCAGATCGCAAAATATCTGAACCGATGGGGTTATGAGACTGTCTGTGTGGAGGATTTTGAGAATATAATGCCGCAGTTTGTCTCTTTTGATCCGCAAATGGTTCTGCTGGACATCGGGCTGCCTTTTTATAATGGATATTATTGGTGCAGCGAGATACGCAGGATTTCACAGGTTCCGGTGGTGTTTATCTCGTCTGCGTCCGATAATATGAATATCGTGATGGCAATGAATATGGGCGGCGACGATTTTATCATGAAACCGTTTGATCTGGAAGTGCTACTTGCCAAAGTGCAGGCGATTCTGCGCAGGACATATTCTTTTCAGAAACAGTCTTCGGTGATGGAATATGGGAATGTGATTTTGAATCTGACGGATATGAGCCTTTCACATCAAGGTGAGAGAGTCGAGTTGTCGAAAAACGAGTTCCGTATCCTGCAGATTCTCTACGAGCATGCGGGCAGCACGGTGAGCCGTGAAAATCTTATGAAAAGATTGTGGGACAACGAATGCTTTGTGGATGACAATACGCTGACCGTGAATA
>JAMPGN010000031.1 GCA_023663915.1 Eubacterium sp.
AGTATTTTCCGATGCCTGATTATAATGTTTCCTCTGGAACACAGGTTGAAGTGACCATTTATGGAAAAACGTTGAATGATAGTTATATGCACATCTTGTATGATCATCAGGATTTAGACTTGCAAACGGTATTTTTGCTTGACCGAATACAGAAAGGTTTGCCGGTAGAAAAGGAAGATGTAGACAGACTGCGGGAGCAGAAGCTAGTAGAGGGCAGATTGACAAGTTTGTATCTGTCTGCATCAGCGGCTAAAAGTATTGATGAGAGCACGACTTATATTAAAAACAAAGGATTTGATGATAAATATTATAAGGATTTGATTGTTGAATATTTGAAACAGTATAAAAAGGCGAAAAAGAAGGACATTCGGGAGTTGTTATGGGATAAGCTTCCGGATGCGCTATCGGAAGCTCAAAAAGAACACAAGGTAAGTAATCTGTTAGCAGCATTAAAGAAAAATAATTTTATTGATACGGATTCATCAAATCAGCAACGTTCATATTGGATATTGAAACAGTAGCTTGAATAATCTTGGATAAATTTATTCAAGGTTATTCAAAGTTATTTGGGTTTATTTAGGGTTTATTCAAGATTTACTCAAGCCTGTTTGAAACGAAGCATACGCACATAGATCCGATAAACACCACACCCATAAGAAATGTAATCCTCGTTGTACAGAATACATCGGCAATACAGATTGGATACGTATTCTTGATTATACGGATACGATATTGACTGCACATGCTGCTTGAAATAATAGTTTATAAGTTTCATTTGAGAAAAAAGCTTTCGTTGTTGAATTGTGATATGCCGTAATGTATATTTGAAATAAACGAGACTAGCGGTTTTTAGAATACTATGGTGAAAGAGAGGTTATTCATAGCATGAAATATTTAGTAATCGGCGCAGGCGGCACGGGCGGAAGTATCGGTGCATATATGACGGAGGCGAGCAAAGACGTGACTCTAATTGCGAGAGGCGAACATCTAAAGCAGATTCAGAAGCACGGCTTGAAGATGGAGACGACAAAGAAAGGAAATTATACCGTGTGCCCCATCAAAGCAACAGACATGGAGCATTATGAGGAGAATCCGGATATCATTTTTGTCTGCGTGAAAGGTTATTCCTTGGATGATACGATCCCTTTTATAAAAAGAATTGCCAAGGAGAGCACGATTGTGATCCCGATTCTGAATATTTATGGAACAGGCGGAAAAATGCAGGAGAAGTTACCGGGTCTGCTGGTGACGGATGGCTGTATCTATATTGCAGCGGAAATCAAAGAGCCGGGGACAATATTAATGCGCGGTGATATTTTCCGGATTGTATACGGTGTGAGAGAGCCGCAGGAACTTAGGCAGGAGTTGTTTGAGGTGGCACAGGATCTTAAAGACAGCGGGATTGAAGGAGTGCTTTCAGACAATATCAGACGTGACGCTCTTCAGAAGTTTGCCTATGTATCACCGATGGCGGCTTGCGGACTGTATTATCATGTGTCTGCTAAAGATGTGCAGATTACGGGAGAGCCTCGTGATACTTTTGTCAAATTGATGAAGGAAGTCGATGCGCTGGCGGTAGCGATGGGTGTTCCTTTTTTAGTGAATATCGTGACAACGAATTTGCAGATTTTAGATGGACTCAATCCAGAGGCGAATACTTCCATGCAGAGAGACGTTTATGCTGGGAAATCATCGGAGATCGACGGGCTGATCTATGAAGTGGAACGGCTGGGAGTACGATACGGCGTGCCGACCCCAACATATACGATGGTGGCGGATAAGGCGCGGGCGGAGGGGCTTGCGTGAGCATGCAGACAGGAAATAATGGGTAAAGAAAGGTGAAGGTGTCATCCATGACGTATTTATGGATTGAGGATAGGAAAGGAAAATCTGGTTATGTATTTTGGGAAACTTTCATGAAACAGCTTTACCCGTCTATAATCGTTGAAAGTAAAAAGAACAACAGTGAATTAGTTAAAGCGGTCAAACGGTTGAATAATACGGATAATGTGAGTGGGCGAACAGGCAGGCTGATGATATATGCGGATTGGACCATGCTCGTTTAGCCGTCGCGGATAAGATGAAGTCCATTTTTGAAGGAACCATGCTGAAACAGGAATTTGCAAGTATCGGGTTGGAGGCACTGCAATGATTACTATATATAAGGATAAGAAAGATATTCCGGCAGAATTAGAATATATAGAATTGAATGATATTTTTTTTAATCAGAAAACAGTATCCAAATTGGACGAAAAAACGGCTAAAATAGTAGAGCAGATCGATGATTCTAAACTGATTGGGAAATATAGGATAGAATCTAAGTTCAATGGGGTGGTATTGGATGTGGATCGTTTATCGACAGGATGTAAGACGGTTCTAAATGTTCTTTATTTTCCGGACAAAGTATTTTGTCTGAAAGAATGCGGAGATAATGCTCTGACTGTGCTATATCACCTACAGACGGGAAAGGTTTACAGCGATTATGCGGTGATTCCGATTGATATGGATACATTTAGGGTATGTGCTGGAACAAGTGGAAGAATCATAGTGGACTATGACGAATTGAAGGAGTGGTGGGAAGATGAAAAGTAAGCCTGTTGTAATGGAGCATTTTTCAACGATTCATACTTCATATATTCTGAACTTTCAATTTACAAATAATATAACAATTTTAACTGGAGAGTCGGCAACTGGCAAAACTGCAGCGTTTTCTTTTATCAGGGAATGTATGGCGGTCAATCCGAACATATTGTGTCTGAATTATTTGGATTATCAGAAAGATATTAAGGAGATTATAGAACAGGCAAGAGGCAAACTGATTGTTATCGATAATGCAGATATTGTTTTGAGTGACGAAGCACGTAAGTATATCGCGGTTGATGATAAGAACCAGTATCTTATTATTGGCAGAAATCCGAAGAATCTGTTTACAACGAAAGAAAACTTGTTTGAACTGGTAAGCAGGAAAGAAGGAGAGCAGACGAAATTCGAGATAATACCTTATTTATAAGCAGAATACAGCAGATATGACGCGGCGAAGAAAGCATAATCTGCAGAGAGGAATATGAAAAAGTATGGCAGACAGCACAGAGAAAAAATTCAAACAAAAATACCTGGCGAGCGAAATAGATTTCGAGGAAATTGATGACTACAGCCAAGCGTGGGGATTCAGCGACGAGCCGGTTACTCTGCGGGAGTATCTGGGGCTGAATGCCGAGGAGGAAGATGCGTGGGTGAGTATCGGTGATGATGCATTGAAGGAGTTGTTGGACAAGCAGAAAGCATAAACCATTTAGCCCTCTCAGATTCGAGAGGGCGCGTTTTTATGTTTTAGAAATTCTTATGCTTATTTCGAGTTCGCGACGAGTTTCCGAGATGCAAAGCATCTCTACTCATGTCGGCAAATCCCAATCACCGATACAATAGAAAACAAAACAATATACAGAATACAACTCGGTATAAACACATGGACATCCAGATGCAATCGAGGGTTATTGGCGCACATTCCTAAGGAGTAGAGCGAATAGGGATAATATAATCCAGCTCCTATGCTGGTCATCGCCAGTCCGCCGATTCCGCCCGCAAGCCCGATGCCTATCGGGAGAGCAAAAGAGCGGATCATCATAGAGACGGTAAGCTGTATGCAGCAGACCACAATCCCGCCCAAGATTCCGCCAAGAAACCATCCGATTGCTTCGACGGGCGGAAGAGCAGGCAGCCTACAGATTTTACCGCACAGGCAGTACAGAAGGAAGATCCACACGTTTCCGGCGAAGATCATAACCACCGCCTGGAACAGCTTTCCGAAATACAGGGAGAAGCGGGATACGGGTGCGGTCAAAAAACTATTCCAGTTATTGTGCAGATGTTCCAGCCGCCACAAATAGGAACAGTATGTTCCAATTAGGGCGGGCATAAAGATATAGCATAAAAAGAGTGAGTGCTGGCTCCACAGGCTGTACCATTCACTTGTCAGAATGCCTTGGTTCATTTTGTAGTTAGCTGTACCGAAAAAGGCGGATATGACAGGAAGTATGAAGAATGCGAGCCAGACGGGGCTTCGCCTCAATTTCAGATGTTCGGCTTTCATTGTTTTTAATAATGACAGATTCATTAAAATCACCATTCCTTTCTATCAAACAAACGAGCGTCAGCTCTTTTTTTGCTGGCATAAACGATACCGTATGGGTTACGCTTCCCTGCGTGTAAATAAGCTCCTGCCGCCAACATAAAAGACTGCAATCCATATGAATATACAGACCACGGCGGCAGTTTCCGCCGGTGAAAAAGTACGGTAGTAATAAGTGGATATCCGTGCAGTTTCATCCCAGTCAGACATAACCAGTACGGAACTTAAACAGCCGCCCCACGGAAGGAACGAATAAGTTGTGACAAACATCAGAAGCAGCGCGACCATAGAGCCGCCAAGCCCCGCCACAAGCGGAATCATCTGGTTGGCAAAGAGCATGGACAATGCAAGCTGCAGCAGGAACAGAGATATATTGCTTGCAAGTTTTAGTACATACGAAAGCAGATAGTATTTCACATCGGGAGAGCCATGGTAGCCCAGAGAATAACCCAGCGCAATGAAAAAAGCAAACTGTATGGTAAACATGACCATGACGATGATACATCCGCATACAGCTTTGGAATGGTAGAGGCTTCCTGCACTGCGGAGTGTCTCAAGCTGCTTGTAGGTGTTTCCTTTATGTTCAATGTCGGCAAGACGCGAGGCGAGCACAGACATGACTGCGGGCATCATAATTCCGTCTAACAATGCAAGGGAATACAGTAATGACATCCAGCCGTTTTCCAGTTCCCAGTCTTTGGGATCGCTTAAAGCCCACAATCCCCACATGAGTTGTAGCGACAACAAAGCGAACATGGTCAGCCAGACTTTTCTTCTTTTAATCTTATAAAATTCCAATTTCAGTGCTTTCATAAGCTGGACTCCTTTCCGGTCAGAGACAGGAAAATATCTTCCAGACTCTTCTCTCTTTTTTCTATGCGGTATAAGGAAATGTTTTGCTCTATTAAACATCTGCAAAATTGCGCAATATAGTCATCTTGCATCATGGGAATCAACAGGTAGTCCTCTTCTTTTTCGACTTCGATACCATCCCGACGAAGCAGGGAGAGGACAGTGGCGGGTTTATCGGTGCGCAGGGCGATCTGTTGTTTCGCGTGGGAATGAAGCGCGTCCAGCGTATCCTGATAGACTAACTCGCCTTTGCAGATAATGCCGACATGGTCAGCCAT
Source organism: Eubacterium sp. (assembly GCA_023663915.1). Next base: position 5,260 of record JAMPGN010000031.1, read on the forward strand.
CTGGTCAATTTCGCTGAGCAGATGGGAGGAGACGACGACAGTGATGCCATAGGCGGATGGCAGTGTGCAGATTAGCTCGCGCATCTCTTGAATGCCTGCGGGATCAAGCCCGTTAGTAGGCTCGTCCAGAATGAGCAGTTTCGGAAATCCGAGAAGCGCCGCTGCCAGTCCGAGGCGCTGCTTCATACCGAGGGAGTAATGGCTTACTTTCTTTTTGCGGGCATCATTCAGGCGCACGATCTGCAATACCTCGTCAATATCCTTTTTCGGGCATCCTTTGAGCGTCTGGAGGATATACAGGTTTTCTTCGCCTGTCAAGTGTCCGTAGTAGCTGGGTGATTCGATTAAAGAACCGGTGTCGGCAAGCAGTTTGATGCGGTTCTTATCATTTACGGGCATGCCAAACAGTGTAATCGTACCCGCTGTGGGTCTGGCGAGTCCCAGTATCATTTTAAGGGTGGTGGATTTTCCTGCGCCGTTGGGTCCTAAGAATCCATAGACAGCGCCTCCCGGGACTTGCATGCGCAGGGATTTGACGCAGCAAATTTTGCCGTATTGTTTTGTGAGATTGGTTGTTTCAATCAGGTTTTGTACAGCCATATTTTGATCAGTCCTTTCTGTCTTTTTGTGTAAGCAAAGGAATGCAAAGCATTCTTCTTGTGGGAAGCAACCACCCAACATACTTAACAATAAACATGCCACATTAAAATACGATGAAGCCAACCTTACATTTACATTAAGAATCGGGAAACCACCTTTTAGGGGAAAAGGAAAAAATAGTATACTAGGTTATAGAAAAAGTGCGGCATAATAAAATAAGAGAGCGTTTGTTGAGGAGATGGGAGTGTTATGAATCTATACGATTATAAAATCATGCTGGTGGATGATGAGCCGGAGCTGCGAAGGCTGGTGAAGAATTTTCTGACGAAAGAGGGGTTCTTGTCGGTGGTGACAGCTGCAAGCTGCAGGGAGGCAAGGGAAGTTTATGAGCGGGAGCAGCCGTCATTGGTTCTGCTGGACGTAATGCTTCCGGACGGAGACGGTTTTGCGCTATTGAAGGAACTTCGCAAGGAATCAGAGGTGCCGGTCATTTTTCTGTCCGCAAAAGATGAGGATGAGGACAGGCTTCAAGGTCTTGGCATGGGAGCGGACGATTATATTACGAAGCCTTTTCTGGCAAAAGAACTGATATTGCGCGTCATGGCAGTGTTAAAAAGAGTGTATCGTATCAGGAGTGCAGACAGGGAAAATGAGATGGTCATTTTAGGAGACCGCCTTATTGATTTTGGGAGCGGCGTTGTGCGGTTTCGTCAGCCGAACGCAGACAAGACGGAAGTAGCGCTCACGGCGAAGGAGTATGCGATCATGGAAAAACTGGCTGCCAACAGAGGGCGGATCGTGACGATCGATGCACTGTGTGAGGCAGTCTGGAAAGAAGGAAATTACGGATATGAAAATACATTGATCGTGCATATCAGACGGCTTCGGGAGAAAATCGAGCAGGACCCTTCACATCCGGTACATCTACTAACGGTGCGGGGACTCGGATATAAGCTGGTGTAGTGGAAGATATAGAGGGCAAGAGCATGAAAATAAAAGGAAATCTGGTAGGAGCACACAGGATATCTTATTATGTGACGGCTTTTCTGACGATCGCTGGATTGATGTTCATGGTAAACATGATTCTGTTTATTATGGTTGCCATTCGATGCAATCAGGATACACCGGAATATGTGTACGGCGGAGAGGTCATGGACGAGTTAGTGCTGACGGAAGACGGTTATAAGCTGAGTGACGCTATGAAGATTCAAATGGAGGAATTAGATCAATGGGCGATTTTGCTCAACGAAAATGGTAAAGTAATCTGGAGTTACAGAAAACCGGCGGAAATAAAAGAGTCCTACAGCATTTCGGAGATTGCACGAATGTGCAGATGGTATTTGAAAGACTATCCGGTTTATCTTAGGGTGTGGGATGATAGGATCATGGTAGTTGGGCGCCCCAAACATTCTACGTGGAGATACAATATAGAATTTCCGGTTTCATGGATCAAGTATATTCAGGAAGTGTGGATTTGGCTTGTCTTATTTGATTTTTTGATGGTTCTGTTTTTGGCATTTTTCTTTACAAGGCGATGGTCTAGGAATAGGGAACAGGTGAGGATTGAATGGATATCGGGAATTTCCCACGATATCCGCACGCCGTTGTCGATGGTGATGGGTTATTCGGATGCTCTGCAGGGTAGTGAGAACCTTTCGACGGAGGAACGAAGACAAATAGCGGTTATCCGGCACCAGAGTATGGTGATGAAAGAATTGGTTGAAGATTTGAATCTTACATCTCGTCTCGAATATTCCATGCAGGCGCTTCGAGTGGAAAAGGTTCGTCCAGCGGTGCTTTTACGTGAGGTGGCGGCAGCATTCTTAAGTGATGCTGGGGAAGGGGATCTGGAGATTGCATTGGAGATATCCCCACAGGCGGAGGAAGTGAGTGTCAAGGCGGACAGGAAATTACTGGTCAGAGCATTCCGTAATTTATTCCACAATAGTTTACAACACAGTGAACAAAATGAAACAATACAGATTACAATTCATATGTGGCAGGAAGGACGGTGGTGCTATATCAGCTTTTCTGATAACGGAATCGGCTACCCGCCGGAAGTGCTGGACAGACTGCGCGACAAGAGAAAGAAACGCGCCGCGCAGAACATCAGAGGGCTTGGAATTGTGCAGAAGATCGTGCTGGCGCATAAGGGAAAAATACGTTTTGAGAATAATAGGCAGGGTGGTAGTTTCTGTGAGATACGTCTGCGGATTTCTGCCAAAAACAGGAGGGAAAACAGAGAATAATTGACCTTGATTCACGGTTATCAAAATAGGGGAAAAGAATGGAAAAAAGCTATAGAAAACTATATGCCGCTGTGCTACACTGAGATTATCACAACTGTCTGGTACGATGTGCCGACAGAATAGCATATGGGAAATGCAGGAGGTTATCAAATGATGGCAGACAAGATCAGAGAACTGGTAGCGCAGATGACTTTGGAAGAGAAGGCGGCAATGTGTTCGGGAGCAGATTTCTGGCATACGGAGGCAGTGGAACGACTGGGGATTCCGGCAAGTATGGTATCTGACGGACCTCACGGGCTGCGCAAACAGGACGACAAAGCAGATCATTTGGGAGTCAATGAGAGCATTAAGGCGGTCTGTTTCCCAGCAGGGTGCGGAACGGCGGCTTCTTTTAACAGGGAACTGTTGCAGAAGATGGGTGAGACGCTTGGAAATGAGTGCCAGGCGGAAGGCGTGAGTGTTATATTAGGACCCGCAGTCAATATCAAGCGATCCCCGTTGTGCGGGCGCAATTTTGAATATTATTCGGAAGACCCGCTCGTGGCAAGCGAGATGGCTGGTGCGCTGATTCACGGTATACAGAGCAAAAATGTTGGTACGAGCATCAAGCATTTTCTTGCCAATAATCAGGAGACCAGAAGAATGTCTTCCGATTCACGCGTGGATGAGAGGACATTGAACGAAATCTATCTGGCGGCTTTTGAAGGCGCAGTTCGGAAAGAGAAGCCATGGACGGTCATGTGTTCTTATAATAAAATCAACGGTACATACGCGGCGCAGAACCATCAATATCTGACGGAGACGCTGCGGGATCAATGGGGCTTTGACGGCTATGTCATGAGCGACTGGGGCGCGGTCAATAATCGTGTGGAAGACTTAAAAGCGGGACTTGATCTGGAAATGCCGGGCTGTATGGGTATGAATGACAAGATGATTGTGGGTGCGGTCATCAGCGGCGAGCTGGATGAGAGCGTAGTTGACGAAGCGGTAGAGCGCATTTTGAATATTGTATTCCGTTATGAGGAGAACCGGGATAAGGACGCTGTGTTTGACCGGGATCAAGACCATGAGACAGCGCGCAAAGTGGCGGAGGAGACGATTGTCCTTTTGAAAAATGATAATGTCCTTCCTTTGTCGGAAAATCAGAAAGTAGCCTTTATCGGTAAATATGCGAAGACTCCCCGTTATCAGGGCGGCGGCAGTTCCCACATCAACAGCCATAAGATTACTTCTGCGCTGGATGCGGCAGCAGGCATGGACAATGTTAGCTACGCACAGGGATTTGACGATGCGGAGGATAAGACGGATGAAAAACTGCTTGCAGAAGCGGTTGAGACAGCCCGCAATGCAGATGTTGCCGTAATTTTTGCCGGGTTGCCGGATAAATTCGAGTCGGAAGGATTTGACAGGCGGCATATGGCGATGCCGGATTGCCAGAATGAACTGATCGGCAAGATCGCGGAAGTGCAGCCGAATACGGTGGTAGTGCTGCACAATGGTTCTCCGGTCGAAATGCCTTGGGTAAATAAAGTCAAGGGCATTGTGGAAGCGTATCTGGGCGGTCAGGCGGTGGGCGGCGCGGTCTGTGACATCTTGTTTGGAAAAGTAAATCCCAGCGCAAAGCTGCCTGAGACATTTCCGCTTCGGCTCGAAGACAATCCATCTTACCTCTCCTACATCGGTGAGGGTGATGTGGTGGAGTACCGCGAGGGAATTTTCGTGGGATACCGTTATTATGATAAGAAAAAAATAGACGTTTTGTTCCCCTTTGGATACGGTCTGTCTTACACGACCTTTGAATACTCGAATCTGACCGTGGACAAAGAGCAGATGCGGGATACCGATACAATGCATGTGAGCGTGGACGTGACGAACACGGGCAGCATGGCAGGTAAGGAAGTTGTACAGCTCTATGTTGCTGACAAAGAGAGCACCGTGATCCGTCCCGTAAAAGAACTGCGTGATTTTGCCAAGGTGGAACTGAAGCCCGGCGAGACGAAGACGGTAACTTTTACATTGGATCAGAGAGCGTTTGCATATTATAGCGTGAAAATCCACGACTGGCATGTGGAGAGCGGCGAGTTTGAGATCATGATCGGTAAATCTTCCAGAGACATCGTGCTGACCAAGACCGTGACCGTGGAATCTACCGTAAAACTGCCTTTTGTATACACTACGGATACAACGATGGGAGATGTGAAGCGCGATCCGCATGCGTGGAAGCTGGTACAGGAATTGTATAAAGGCGGGATTTTCGGGGGACAGCCGGAAGATTCTGAGAGTGAGGCGGCAAGTGAAGCGATATCGGATGAAATGAATGCGGCGATGGAAGAATATCTTCCTCTGCGTGGACCGGTCAGTTTTACAGGTAAGGTGGCGATGGCGGATGTCCAGGCGTTGGTGGATAGGCTGAATGCATTGGAAGAATAAATGAATAAAAAAGGCGGACAGAACATCTATGTATGTTTTGTCTGCCCTTTTTAATATTTCGCTTTTTACAATTTCTTGAAATTTTTTCTTGAAATTTATCTAAAAAGAGCATGACAACCGAATATTTTCGTGTTATACTATCGTAAAAGCATAAATTTCATTTCATAATATCAAGTTGCATATAGAATATGCAGTCCTGTCCGCGAGGGCATCTGACGAAATCGTGCTTTTATTCCAATTATGAACTACTGAATAAGGCAGGGATTTTGTCGGAAAAGGTCTCCTGTCTAGCAGAATTATTTACGGGAGGCAGTATGGGGAAAAAGGATATTACTTTAAAAGACTATTTATCAGACAGACGGCGGTATGCTGATCTGATAAATGCAGGTGTATTCCGTGGCAGGCAGATTGTCTGTGCAGAGGATTTAACAGAAGCAAATGCAGTACAGACGAAAGTATATAATGGTCAGATGATAGAGCGGATAAATGATCTGATCATGAAGCAGGGAAAGGATGGAAAGCTATTTGCGGTGTGGGTGGTGGCGAATCAGGAATACATTGATTACAGTATGCCGGTGAGGGTAATGCTTCAGGAGGCTCTGGAATATGACAGGCAATTAAAAGAAATAAAAAGGGGGAATTTTAATAACAATAAATTAAAGGCGCCGGAATTTTTGTCGGGTATATGCCGAAGTGATCGGTTGAGACCTGTAATCACGATTGTGATGTATTGGGGCAGTGGCAGATGGCAGGGTGCGGAAAGCCTGCAAGATATCATAGATTTCGGTGAAGACACAGAGTTAGCAGAACAAATGAAGGCATTCACCCCTGTCTATCCGTTACATATATTGAATTTATCCGAACAGCAGGATAATCAGTATTTTAAGACGGAATTAGGAGTATTATTTGCCCTATGTGCCCGAAGAAACGATAAAACAGCGCTTAAGGCTTATCTTAGTACGCATGAGGAATGCAGAAAAATGGACGAGGAGACTTACCGTGCACTGGCGATACTGATGGGATCTGCCAGATTGTCGGGCATGGTGTCTAGAAATAATGGAGACGAGGAGGAAAAAGATATGTGTTGTGCAATAGATGAACTGATAGAGGATGGAATCGCAGAAGGACGAGAAAAAGGAAGAGCAGAAGGAATTGCAGAAGGAATTGTAGAAGGAAGAACCGAAGGAATTACAGCTATGGCAGCGGGTATGAAAAAGCTGCAGATTGCGCCACAGCAGATTTGTGAGGTTATTATGGAACAGTGTGGAATGAGCGAAGAGCAGGCGCGGAAGTATATTTGATAGGAAAAGGGCAGAATCAAAAAACGGTTCTGCCCTTTTCAGACCATTATTGCTTATGATCAAGCGACGCCTTGACAAACCCTTTAAATAACGGGTGCGGTCTGTTGGGTCTTGATTTGAGTTCGGGGTGCGCCTGTGTCGCCACGAAGAACGGGTGGCTTGGAAGTTCGCACATCTCCACGATACGTCCGTCGGGAGACAGCCCCGATAGTTTCATGCCGTTTTCCGTGAGCACGGCACGGTAATCATTATTTACCTCATAGCGGTGCCGATGTCTTTCGTGAATCGTCTCTTCACCGTACAGCTCATATGCCTTGGAAGTCTTGTCCAGCACACAGGGATATGAACCGAGGCGCAGTGTGCCGCCGATATCTTCCACGCCGTTCTGGTCGGGCATCAGTGCGATCACCGGATGGGTGGTGGAAGGGTCGAGCTCGATACTGTGCGCGTCATTGTAGGAAAGCACGTTTCTGGCATATTCCACGATCGCTAACTGCATACCGAGGCAGAGCCCTAAGAAAGGGATATTATTTTCCCTTGCATAAGTGATTGCGTAGATTTTGCCCTCAATGCCTCTGTCGCCAAAACCACCCGGAACGAGTATGCCATGGACATCGCTTAAGAGTTCGCGGACATTGTCTTTCGTCACGGTTTCGGAATCAACCCATTTGATATTGACGACGCAGCGGTTGGAGATGCCGCCGTGTTTTAATGCCTCGACAACGCTGATATATGCGTCGTGAAGCTGGGTATACTTACCTACAAGGGCAACCGTTACTTCGCTGGTAGGAGTCCGCAGGGATTCTACGACGGCTTTCCAGTCTGCCAGATCCGGTTCCGGACAATCCAGTTTCAGACAGTCGCATGCCACCTGAGCCAGATGTTCTTTTTCCATAGCAAGAGGGGCTTCATACAGATGTTCTACATCAAGGTTCTGCAGCACTCGGTTGCTCGGTACGTTACAGAATAAAGCGATCTTATCTTTTAAGGTCTGGTCTATCGGATGTTCGCTACGGCATACGATGATGTCCGGCTGGAGTCCCATGCCTTGCAGTTCCTTGACGCTTGCCTGTGTAGGTTTCGTCTTCATTTCCTGTGAGGCGCTCAGATACGGGATCAAGGTTACATGGATCAGAATAGCATTCTCCCTGCCGACTTCATGTTGAAACTGACGGATAGACTCAAGAAAAGGCTGACTTTCGATATCGCCCACGGTACCACCTACCTCGATGATTGCAATACGAGTCTCCGCATCGGTGAAATTGCGGTAGAAACGGCTTTTAATCTCATTGGTGATATGCGGAATGACCTGTACCGTTCCACCGCCATAGTCGCCGCGACGTTCCTTTTGCAGAACAGCCCAATATACTTTTCCTGTAGTGACGTTTGAATTTTTATCAAGATTTTCATCGATAAACCGTTCATAATGTCCGAGGTCAAGATCGGTTTCCGTACCATCTTCCGTGACAAATACTTCGCCATGTTGAATAGGGTTCATCGTGCCGGGGTCAATGTTAATATAGGGATCAAACTTTTGCATCGTGACCTTATAGCCGCGCGCTTTCAATAATCTTCCCAGTGAAGCGGCCGTGATGCCCTTGCCGAGGCCGGATACAACACCGCCTGTTACGAATACGTATTTTACTGCCATTTTCCATGCCTTTCTGTAACAAAAAGTAATCACGCAATACCTTGTGCCCGAAGTCGGCACATAAAACAATATATGGTTTATTATACAATGGAAAGATAGGAAAAATCTACTGTAAAGGTTAAATTTTGTAAAAAAATTTATAATTCTTTTATACTTGTGTGCATAAATTCATAATTCGCATATTGATTTATGATTTTTCCTTCTATATACTATGTTATAGTTGGAAAATGTGAGAAGCAGGCATTTTCCCATGAAAAGTATATGTCGTGAGAGCGATATTAAATAGAAAGTGAGGATTCCTCATGGATGACAATTTGAATCAGTATGACGGCGGATCGAATCGCGGTCCTGGTGGACCAGGCGGACCGGGCGGCCCGAATAACAACGGCGGTCATGGCGGACCGGGCGGCAGCGGCAATGATCCTCGGAAGCAGAGTCTGATCATGCTTGTGATCGCCGCGTTGGTCACGCTGTTTTGCATCAGTATGTTTATGAGAATGATGACTGGAGCCAGCAATCAGGAGATCACCTACAATGCGTTTGTGAAGATGGTGGAAGACGGGGATGTCAAGAGCGTTACGGTGGAGTCGGACCGGATCATCATTTATCCGAAAGAAGGACAGACAACCTCTCCTTTTATGTACGGATATAACCTAGGCAGCATGACTTATTATACGGGCAAGCTGGAAGATGACGACACGCTGACACAGCGTTTATTGGAACACAATATTGATGTGAATAAGCAGACGTCGGATAGTTCTAGCATTATCATGACGGTGCTGCTCTATTATGTATTGCCGATTCTTTTGATGTGGGGGCTGCTTAGCCTGTTGTTCCGTCGCATGGGCGGCAAGGGCGGTCCTATGGGCGTAGGTAAGAGTACGGCAAAGGCATATGTACAGAAAGAAACGGGAATTACTTTTAAAGACGTTGCGGGTGAGGACGAGGCGAAGGAATCTCTGGTGGAAGTGGTAGACTTTCTGCATAACCCCGGCAAGTACGCCAAGATCGGCGCGAGACTGCCGAAGGGCGCGCTTTTGGTCGGACCGCCCGGAACCGGTAAGACGCTGCTGGCCAAAGCGGTTGCCGGAGAAGCCCATGTGCCGTTCTTTTCGTTGTCCGGTTCGGATTTTATCGAGCTGTATGTCGGCGTGGGTGCATCCCGTGTCCGTGATCTGTTTAAGGAAGCGGAGAAAAATGCGCCGTGTATCGTATTCATTGACGAGATTGACGCGATCGGCAGAAGCAGGGATTCCAAGTACGGCGGCGGCAACGAGGAGAGAGAGCAGACATTGAATCAGCTTTTGTCTGAGATGGACGGTTTCGACGGCAGAAAGGGTATCATCATTCTGGCGGCGACCAACCGACCAGAGATTCTGGATAAGGCGCTGCTTCGTCCGGGACGTTTTGACCGGAGAATTATCGTAGATAAGCCCGATTTGAAAGGGCGTGTGGAGATTTTGAAAGTACATGCCAAGGATGTGCGCATGGACGAGACGGTAGATTTGAATGAGATCGCGCTGGCGACTTCCGGGGCGGTCGGTTCTGATCTTGCCAATATGATTAATGAGGCGGCGATCAATGCCGTCAAGACGGGCAGGGAATATGTGAGCCAGAGGGATCTGTTTGACGCCGTTGAGCAGGTGCTTGTGGGAAAAGAAAAGAAAGACCGCGTCATGAGCAAGGAGGAGCGCAAGATCGTCTCTTATCATGAAGTGGGTCATGCGCTGATCAGTGCGTTACAGAAAAACTCTGAGCCGGTGCAGAAGATCACGATTGTGCCGAGGACAATGGGGGCGTTAGGATATGTCATGCATGTGCCGGAAGAGGAGAAATATCTGGATACCGAGGCGGAACTTCGTGACAGGCTGGTAAGTCTTTTGGGCGGACGTGCTGCGGAGGAGATTTTCTTCGATACGGTGACGACAGGTGCGGCGAACGATATCGAGCAGGCGACAAGTATTGCACGAAATATGATTACTCGATTCGGTATGAGTAAGAAATTCGGGCTTATGGGGCTTGCTACGGTGGAGAGCCAGTATTTGGAAGGAAGAGCATCCTTAACATGTTCTGACGTGACGGCGGCGGATATCGATACGGAAGTCATGAAGATGCTCCGTGACAGTTATAAGCAGGCGAAGAAACTTCTCAAGGAAAACCGTGAGATCATGGATAAGCTAGCGGCGTATCTGATCGAGAAAGAGACAATCACTGGCAAAGAGTTCATGAAAATTTTCCGTAAGGAAAAGGGAATCCCGGAGCCGGAAGAAGATGAGGCGGAAGGACAAAAAGGCGAGGAGAGGATGCCGGAACGGGTAGTGGAGACACCAGCTACGGCAGTGCCGCCGATACAGCCGCCGTTGCCTGTGCCGGGGCAGCCGCCAATGCCACAAGGACAGCAGCCGTCATCGAATATGCAGCAACAGATGCCGGGGCAGCAGTCTGTGACAGGCTGGCAGCAACCGTCGATACCGCAGCCGCCTTTTATGGGACAGCAGCCAGCATCGGGCACGCAACAACAAATGCCGGAGCCGCAGCCGTCTGCAGCAGAACAACAGGCGAACGGTCAGCCGCAGGGCAAGGAGGAGCCACGTTGGATGCCGCCGGCACAGCCACAGCCAGAAAACCGTGGATTATTTTCGCAGGCGCCGGAACCGAAGGATGATAATAAGCAATAGGCATAAATAGATTAGAAAAGGCAAAGTCATTTTTACGGATTGGCTTTGCCTTATTTCACCTATATAATAGAAATTGAACAAATTTTTATGCACAAAATGAGTCAGAGGAACTACGTATGTTTGATTTTGATGAGGAATTAAAAAAACTTCCAACTTCTCCCGGCGTCTATCTAATGCATGATGACGCGGATACGATTATCTATGTCGGTAAAGCGGTCAACCTGCATAACAGGGTGCGTTCTTATTTCCGTAAGATCGTCGGGCGGGGGCCTCAGATCGATAAGATGGTACAGCAGATTGCACGGTTTGAGTATATCGTGACGGATTCGGAACTCGAAGCGCTGGTGTTAGAAAATAATCTGATTAAAGAATACAGCCCGAAGTACAATACAATGCTCAAGGACGATAAAACCTATCCATATATCAAGGTGACTATGGGTGAAGAGTACCCGCGAATCCTTTTTTCCAGGGAGATGAAAAAAGACCGCTCCAAATATTTCGGACCTTATACCAGTGCGGCGGCAGTCAAGGATACGATTGACCTTATGAATAAACTGTATCAGCTCAAGACATGCAACCGGAAATTGCCAAGGGATATCGGACTGGAACGACCTTGCCTGAATTATCATATTAAGCAATGTATGGCGCCTTGCCAGGGATATATCGGTAAGGAGGAATATCGTGCGCGGGTGGAACGGGCTTTGGATTTTTTGAATGGAAATTATAAGCCTCTTTTAAAAGAGCTTGAAGAGAAAATGACACAAGCGTCAGAAAATTTGGAATTTGAGGACGCGATACGCTACCGTGATTTGTATAACAGTGTCAAAAGTGTGGCACAAAAGCAGAAAATTACGGACAGTAACGGAGAAGATAAAGACATTCTGGCATTGGCGAAGGACGAGACAGATGCGGTGGTGCAGGTCTTTTTTGTGCGGGATGGCAAGCTGATCGGCAGGGAGCATTTCTATATGACCCATGTGCAAGGTTATGGCAGTGCGCAGATATTGCTGGATTTTGTGAAACAGTTTTATGCGGGAACACCTTTTATCCCTAAGGAGCTGATGTTGCAGGAGGAAATCGCGGACATTGAAATTCTGGAAAAGTGGTTGAGCGCGCGCAAGGGCAGCAGAGTCTATCTGCGCGTGCCGAAAAAAGGCACAAAAGAGAAGCTGGTGGAACTGGCGGCGCAGAACGCACACCTTGTTCTCAGTCAGGATAAAGAGCGTATAAAGCGCGAAGAGGGACGAACGATCGGTGCGGTGAAGGAGATTGCCGCGCTGCTTGATTTAGAGCATGTGAGCCGTATGGAAGCCTATGACATCTCGAATATCAGCGGTTTTGCCAATGTGGGTTCGATGGTCGTGTTTGAGAAGGGCAAGGCGAAGCGTAGCGACTATAGAAAGTTCCGTATCCAGTCCGTATCGGGTCCCGATGATTATGCGTGCATGAAAGAGGTGCTGACGAGACGGTTTGTGCACGGCATGGAAGAAAAAGAGGAATTGAACCGTAAAGAGGTGGATCACGAGTTCGGCAGTTTTACGAAATTCCCCGATTTACTGCTGATGGATGGCGGCAGGGGACAGGTGAATATTGCGCTGCAGGTATTGGAAGAATTGCATCTTGACATTCCGGTGTGCGGTATGGTGAAGGATGACAACCACCGTACCAGAGGATTGTATTATCATAACATAGAGATTCCCATTGATACACATTCGGAAGGGTTTAAGCTGATTACGAGGATACAGGATGAGGCGCATAGGTTTGCCATCGAGTATCATCGCTCTCTGCGTTCTAAGGCGCAGGTGAAGTCCGTGCTGGACGAGATACCGGGCGTGGGTCCGGCGAGACGTAAGGCGCTTATGAAGCACTTCGGGTCTATTAATGAGATCAAGGAAGCGTCGGTGGAGCGTCTGTGCGAGGTGCAGGAGATACCGGAGCATATCGGGCAGCAGATTTATGAGTTTTTCAGGAAGGATTCGCAGGAATAGAGATAAAAGCATCTTTTCATGCGATGGTGAAATATGCTTGTGTGTCGCCATGGCATTTCACATAATGGATTGCATTTTCAAATATCGTTTTAGCAGAAAGGCACAAAAATAAGGGAAGGTATATATTTTGTTTGCATAACCGATATTTCCTGCGGTGAGTTTGATTCCGTGCTGTATATCTGTGTATTTTTTATTTTCAATAAGTGAAGCCAATGACTTGGATTGGTTTTTGTTTGCTTTTACTTCTACAGGTATCAGTTCTTTTTGAGAGCGCACGAAGAAATCTTCTTCTAACGTTGAATTTTCTTTTTTAAAATAATAGAGTCCGAGACCTTGTTTCATAAATGCCTCTGCGATAAAGTTTTCATAGAGGGCGCCTTTATAGACACCAAGATTCTTGTTAGCTCTGAGATCTTCTTGCGCCTCTTCGTCCAAAGTGGCGATCAGGAGCCCTGTATCTGAATAGTATAACTTGAATTTTGATGCGTCATAATTTCCTTTTAAGGGAAGTTCCGGATAACTAAGGCAATAACAGGCACTGATTATACCGGAATCAATCAGCCATTCTATGCATCCGGAATATTCCCTGGAACGGGCATTTTTTTCCAGTTTATTAAACTGAAATTTTTTGTTTTCTTTTGCAAGTTGCGTTGGAATATTGCGATAAATATTAATAATCTTGGATTGTTCGAGACCTGATGCATATTTTCTGACATCCTCTTCATAATCAAGTAATATTTGCTTCTGAATATCCAGTGAACCTGCAAAATGCCCATTTTCAATATAGGATTTCACAACGGCAGGCATACCGCCAAGTACACAATAGTCTATAAATAAGGAATGGTATACATTTCGTTCGGTTTCACCAAACGGTAGGGTTTCCAACATATGAGACATAAGGGATTCCATTTGTACATCAGAATATCCTTTTGCCCATAAAAACTCTTCAAAATCAAGAGAATACATAGAATAATCTGTTTTATAACCAACACTGTTGCTGTGGATTTTTTGATAGTTTATGCCGAGCATAGAACCACTGCAGATTACATCGTATCGTCCATCTATTTTGAAGGATTTTAGTGATGTAGCGATATCGGGATATTCCTGAAGTTCATCAAATATAATAAGAGTATTGTTTTCGATGAATTGTTTGGAAGGATCAATAAGAGTTATATTTTTTATTATATTTTCAACATCATATCCGTCGTTTACAATGGATTTGTATTTTTGTTCAAGCACAAAGTTTATATATATAATGTTTAAATAGTGTTCTTTGGCAAAATGAAGGATGGATTCGGTTTTGCCGATTTGCCGGGCTCCTTTGACGATCAATGGCAGATGTGATTTGTTGTCTTTCCAGTTTATAAGATATTCATCTATTTTCCGTTTTAGGTACATGGTATTGTTCCTCCAGTCTTGAGTATAGTATATTCTTTCTCTACGCCGTTTTCAATATGGAAATCACAAAAAATGAGGAAGATATTAAAAATGTATCACATTTTATGAGTGAAATATAGCAATTAAATCACATTTTATGAAAAATCCAATAATTTGTCGAAAAGATAATTCACGGAATTTTCCTGCCGCTTGCCGGCTCTCAAATAATTGCGAACCTCTCTTTTGTATGCTACAATATACAAGGGTTCTTATGAATATTATATTACATCAAGCACAAGGAGAAGGATATGGCAAGCATTAAGTTAACGAAAGTCATCGAGAAATTTAAGCTAGAGAATCTCACACCCGAAATCGATATCTCCAAGATCAAGGTGATACAGCCGGATATCAACCGGCCGGCATTACAGATAGCGGGGTATTTCGAGCATTTTGAGACCACCCGTTTACAGGTGGTGGGATTTGTGGAGTATTCTTATATGAATGGCCTTGACGAGGAAAGACAGATTGAAATCTATGAGAAACTTCTTAACAATCCGATTCCCGGAATCATATTCTGCAGGGAGCTGCAGCCAAACGATCTGTTTAAGGAGACAGCGATCAAATACGGCGTACCGCTTTTGATGAGCAGGAAGGCGACTTCTGCATGTATGGCGGAGGTTATCCGATGGTTGAACGTAAAACTTGCACCTTGTATTTCCGTGCATGGCGTTCTGGTGGATGTATATGGTGAAGGCGTGCTGATCACCGGTGAGAGCGGCATTGGTAAATCGGAGGCGGCATTGGAGCTGATTAAGAGAGGACACCGTCTTGTGACCGATGACGTGGTGGAGATTAGGCGTGTGAGCGAGGACACGCTGGTCGGTTCCGCACCGGATATTACGAAGCACTTCATCGAACTTCGCGGTATCGGTATCGTGGATGTGAAAGCGCTTTTCGGTGCGTCGAGTGTCAAGGATACACAGAATATTGATCTGGTTATTCGTCTGGAAGACTGGGATAAAGAAAAGGAGTATGATCGCCTCGGTTTGGAGGAAGAATATACAGAGTACCTTGGTAACAAGGTGGTATGCCATAACATACCGATCAGACCGGGTCGGAATCTGGCGATTATCTGTGAATCTGCGGCGGTCAACCACCGTCAGAAAAAGATGGGTTACAACGCGGCGCAGGAATTGTACAAACGTGTGCAGGAGTCCTTGACGCGCAGGCAGGAAGAAGAGGAAGAGTAGAACGAAAGGGATGGTGATCGGTATGGCGAAATATATATTTGGAGTGGACGTAGGGGGCACGACTGTCAAGCTGGGATTATTTGATGAGGACGGTACGGTATTGGATAAATGGGAGATCCCTACGAGAACAGAGAATGGTGGGGCAAATATCCTGCCGGACATCGCTGCAAGCATTCAGAATAAGATGTCTGAAAAAGAAATTGCAAAAGAGGACGTGGCAGGTGTCGGCGTAGGTGCGCCGGGACCGGTTGACGGTGAGGGCGTTATTCACAAGGCGGTCAATTTAGGCTGGGAAGAAATGAATCTGAAAAAGGAACTGACCGCGCTTTTGGATGGTATGAGAGTGGAGGGCGGCAATGATGCCAATGTTGCGGCGCTCGGTGAGATGTGGAAAGGCGGCGGACAGGGCTACAAGAATCTGGTAGCCGTTACGCTCGGAACCGGTGTGGGTGGTGGTATCATCATCAACGGCAGGATTATGACAGGAGCAACCGGATCGGGCGGCGAGATCGGGCATATTCATGTGGAAGATGAGGAGACGGAGGCATGCGGGTGCGGTAATTACGGCTGCCTTGAGGAGTACGCTTCCGCTACAGGTATTACGAGGCTTGCCAACAGAAGATTACAGGCAAGCGACAAGGACAGCACACTCAGACAAGGCGAAGTTTCCGCAAAGACGGTGTTTGATGCGGTAAAAGCCGGAGACGAGCTTGCGATTGAGATTGCGCAGCAGTTTGGTGAATATCTTGGCAAGGGGCTTGCGGTGATCGCGGGTGTTGTCAATCCGGAAATATTTGTAATCGGTGGCGGGGTATCGAAGGCAGGAGAAGTGTTATTTGAGTATATTAAGCCTGCTTTTGACCGAACGGTCTTCCACGGATGCAAGGATACGCAGTTTGCACTTGCCACACTTGGAAATGACGCCGGAATTTATGGGGCGGCAAGAATGGTATTGGATTAATTCTATTGGAATATAAATAATAGAAGAAGCAAATATGTGAAACGGACGGTATAAATATTGAGCGTATCGATGTATGAGTATATTAAGACGGTGATTCCGCTGGAACGCATCTTGTTCCATGAACCAATGAGTAAGCACACCACTTTTCGCGTGGGTGGAGAGGCGGAATGTCTCATTATAATACAGGACGAAGAAGAGCTTGTAAAGCTGATTCCTTATCTACATCAGATTGAGCAGGAATATTTTATTCTGGGAAACGGTAGTAATCTGCTGGTGGGTGATAAAGGGTATCGCGGCATCGTGTTCAAGTTTGGCGGTCAGATGGAGCGGATTTGTGTCGAAGGAACCCATATTACGGCGAAAGCGGGGGCATTGCTCTCCCAGGTGGCTATGGTGGCAAAAGAGAACAGTCTGACGGGATTGGAGTTTGCGGCGGGCATACCGGGCAGCATCGGCGGCGGTGTTGTGATGAATGCCGGGGCTTATGATGGGGAAATGAAAATGGTGGTAGAGTCTGTCCGGGGCATGGACAGGGACGGACAGATTTTGACATTAGACAATGCTACGATGGAATTTGGATACCGCACGAGCGCGATCAAGTATCGGCCGATTGTTGTGTTGGAAGTGGTGTTACGGCTTGCGGAAGGCGACAGGGATAAGATCGGAGAGCGGATTGAGGAACTTGCCAGACTTCGCCGGAGTAAACAACCGTTGGAATATCCAAGTGCGGGCAGTACTTTTAAGAGACCGGAAGGATATTATGCGGGCAAACTCATTATGGATGCCGGTATGCGCGGTTATCGTATCGGCGGAGCGCAGGTGTCGGATAAGCACTGCGGTTTTGTCATTAATACAGGCAGTGCCACGGCGGCGGATATCCGGGAGGTAATTGAGGAAGTGCAGGAGCGGGTCAAAGAAAGATTCCATGTTTCACTGGAACCGGAAGTGGTTTTTCTGGGGGATTTTTAAGGAGAAAACTCTATGAGATTTGTGGTAGTGACCGGCATGAGTGGCTCCGGTAAGAGAACAGCCATGAAAATGTTAGAGGACGTCGGATTTTACTGTGTGGATAATCTTCCGGTGCCGTTGATCGAGAAATTTGTGGAATTGGTAGCGACCCCCAACAGTGAGATCAATAAAGTTGCATTAGGGCTGGATGTGCGCGCCGATCAGCCTTTTGGGGATGCGCAACACGTTTTGGACAAGCTTAAAGAGAATGGATATCTTTTTGAAATTTTGTTCATGGATGCCAGCGATGCCGTTCTTTTGAAAAGATATAAAGAGACGAGGCGTATGCACCCGTTATCGCTTGCGGGCAGAGTGGAAGAGGGAGTGCACAAGGAACGGGAGATTTTGCAGGAAACCAAAAAGAAAGCGGATTACGTTATCGACACATCGAATCTTCTGACACGTGAATTAAAGGAGGAGATTGACCATATTTTTGTGCGAAATGAAGAGTATAATTCATTGATGGTCTCGCTCTTATCTTTTGGATTTAAAAATGGTATACCGGCGGATGCGGATCTGGTATTTGATGTCAGATTTCTTCCGAATCCGTTCTATATTGACGAGCTTAAGCATAAGACTGGTAATGATCAAGAAGTGCAGGACTATGTGATGAGTTTTCCGGAGGCGCTCGTGTTTCTGGATAAGCTGACGGACATGCTTGATTTCTTGATTCCGAATTATATTAAGGAAGGCAAGCATCAGTTGGTGATCGGGATCGGATGTACCGGCGGCAAGCATAGAAGTGTTACGCTTGCGAATGAACTCTATGCAAAGATGAAAAATCATGGGAATTACGGTATCAAATTATACCATAGGGATATCAAACAGGGAGTATAGGGATGTCTTTTTCCGGAACAGTGAAGGAAGAACTTGCCGGACAGATCAGTTCCGCCAGACATTGTCAGTTGGCGGAGCTGGCGGCGTTGATTCATTTTTGTGGAAGTACGTGTGAAGATGGACAACATTTATGTCTGGAAACAGAAAATGAAGCAGTTGCAAGAAAATGCTTTACATTAGTTCAAAAAACATTTAATATAGATAATGTTGTAATACGGGGGAAAAACAGATTGCTACCCGACGACGAAACGGAGAGCAAAGTGATACATGCCCTGCATCTTGGCAGGGAGGAGGGAAAGATTGCGCCAAAAGCGCCGGTGAGTTCCCTGTTGGTGAAACATTCCTGCTGTGTAAGGGCATATTTGCGTGGAGCGTTCCTATGTATCGGCTCTATGAGCGATCCGGAGAAGAGCTATCATTTAGAGTTTGTCTGCGTGGAAAGAACACAGGCGGAACAACTGAGGGATATGATTCAGGAGTTCCAGATAGAGGCTAAGGTGATCAAGCGCAAAAAGTACGATGTCGTGTATTTAAAAGAAGGTGCGGGTATTGTTGATCTTCTCAATGTCATGGGGGCACATGTATCATTGATGAATCTGGAGAATCTCAGAATCGTCAAGGAAATGCGTAATTCCATCAACAGACGTGTTAACTGCGAGACAGCCAATATCTCCAAAACTGTTACCGCAGCGTCGAAGCAGATTGAAGATATACTCTTGATCAGAGACAAATATGGATTTGAAAACCTACCGAATAATTTGAGGCAAATGGCTGAGATCCGGTTGGAATATCCGGATGCGCCGCTGAAAGAATTAGGTGCGTATCTGGAACCGGCGGTAGGAAAATCAGGTGTAAATCACAGACTGCGCAGGTTGAGTGAAATTGCTGATGGAATGAGGTAATAAAAGGAGGAGTACATTATGATACAAAAATCTATCCAGATCAAACTGGAGACAGGCTTGGAAGCCAGACCGGTTGCAATGCTTGTACAGGTGGCAAGCCAGTTCGAGAGCACTGTGTACATCAATGCGGATGACAGAAAAGTCAATGCAAAAAGTATTATGGGTATGATGAGTCTGGGACTTGCCAGCGGCGAGAAGGTAACGGTGGTCGCGGAAGGCAATGATGAAGGTACCGCAGTAGAAGAGATTGAGAAATTCTTAAGCGGCAAGTAGAAAGCACAGACTTCGTACATGACATTTAGATAAGGCAGAAATAAGGGAGATTTCCTGAATGGGAAGTCTCTTTTTTTGCCTAAAATGAATTGCTTCTGATATATGATAATGTTAGAATGTTGAATATAAAATTGATGAAGAATAGTTGGTCTATTGCAGGGAGGGAAGTAGGCATGGATCAGAAAATGCTTTTTATTTATAATCCGCGGGCGGGAAAGGCGCAGATTCGCAGTAATTTGCTGGATATCATTGATGCGTTTGTCAAGGCTGGCTATGAGGTGACGGCGTATCCGACGCAGGCGACGGGAGATGCAACCAAAGCAGTTAAGACGCGGCATGGCGGATACGATATTGTCGTATGTTGCGGCGGCGACGGGACGCTTGATGAAGTCGTGAGTGGTATGATGCAGTGTGAGGAAAAACTTCCGATTGGCTATATTCCCGCGGGCAGTACGAATGATTTTGCAAATAGCTTAAAGATTCCGAAAAGTATGATTAAGGCGGCGGATGTTGTTGTGAATGGCAGGAATTTCGCCTGCGATATTGGGGCGTTTAATCAGGGTAGTTTTATCTATGTGGCGGCGTTCGGGATTTTTACAGATGTGTCCTATGAGACGAAACAGGATGTCAAGAATGTTCTTGGTCATGCGGCATATCTGTTAGAAGGAGTCAGAAGACTTCCGTCCGTGCGTTCCTATCCATTGAAGATTACAAGTAATGAGCAGGTGATTGAGGGTGAATTTCTTTATGGCATGGTCACGAACTCCTATTCCGTGGGAGGGTTCCGGGGGATTACGGGGCAGGATATTCTGCTGGACGACGGGCTTTTTGAGGTGACGCTGATACGCAAGCCGACCAATCCGTTGGATTTAAACAATATTATTGTGGCGTTGGTGGACAAGCGGGTGAAATCCGAGCATATTCATACTTTTAAGACATCGCGGCTGGTCGTGGAGAGCGAGGAGGCGATCTCTTGGTCTCTCGACGGTGAGTTTGGCGGGGAGCATTGTAAAGCCGTGATTGAGAACAAGCAGAAAGTGCTTGATATCAGAGTGCCTATGGAGTGATAGGGGTTGCACACTGCCTTGGGTGAATGGACAAGATATTTTCCAGAATATGTTTGCGTAAGGGCAGGCTTTGGGTTATAATAAATACAATAGTTCATGTCCGGCGGGACAGCCGGCATAATAATAAATTAGGAAAGGTGGTAATAACAATGCCGTTAGTAACAACAAAAAAAATGTTTGAGAAGGCATACAATGGCGGTTATGCGGTTGGTGCATTCAACGTTAACAACATGGAGATCGTCCAGGGTATCACAGAGGCAGCCGGCGAGCTGAAGAGTCCGGTTATCCTTCAGGTTTCCAAGGGAGCTCGTGCTTATGCGAACCATACTTATCTGGTTAAGTTAGTGGAGGCAGCAGTTGCAGAGAATCCAGAGATCCCGATTGCTCTTCACTTGGATCACGGTGATACTTTTGAACTGTGTAAATCCTGTATCGACGGTGGATTTACTTCCGTTATGATCGATGCGTCTTCCAAATCTTTTGAGGACAATATTGCTTTGACGAAGCAGGTTGTAGAGTATGCTCATGACAAGGGTGTCGTAGTTGAGGCAGAACTTGGTACATTGGCAGGCGTTGAGGATGAAGTAGTGGTAGAGTCTGGTCATGAGTCTTATACCCGTCCGGAGGAAGTAGAAGAGTTTGTTTCCAGAACAGGTTGTGATTCTCTTGCGATTGCGATTGGTACTTCCCATGGTGCGTACAAGTTTACGGCAGCTCAATGTACAAGAAATGCTGACGGTATTCTTGTTCCCCCGCCGCTTCGTTTCGACGTATTGGAGGAGTGTATCAAACGTCTGCCCGGTTTCCCGATCGTTCTTCACGGTTCGTCTTCCGTTCCACAGGAGTTTGTTAAGATGGTGAACCAGTATGGCGGCAATATGCCTGATGCAGTTGGTATCCCGGAAGAACA
>JAMPGN010000320.1 GCA_023663915.1 Eubacterium sp.
AAGTATACATCACTTTACTTTTCATGGAAATACTGATAGAATATAAAATGTTACGAATTTGTTACAAAGTAGAAAATAATACAGAGACAGATGAATATTTATGATGAAATTACTGACAAGACATTATAAAAAAATGAAAATTGCATATATTAAGGTTGCGACGGTCGCAATTTTTGGCGCGATACTGTTTTTTCCGAGTTATCAGAAATTGGAAAACACGGGCGACAATATTTTTACCGTGTATCTGAACGGTACACAGGTTGGTATTGTGGGCGATCCTGCCCAGGTGGATGGCTGTCTGATCGCGGCGAGAAAAAGGCTGGCGGGAACAAGTGATGAACTGGTACTTGCGGACAGCGAGATCAGCTATGAAGGCAAGGCGGTTCTCTGGGGAGTCACAGATGACATGAGTGTCATAACTGCCAATATGACGATGGCGCTTAAGGAAAGTGTCAAAGAGACATTGAACCGCTCCTATACTGTAAAGATTAATGAGTATACGGTTAATCTTGCCAGTGCGGAAGAGGTGCTGGCGCTTTTGCAGGCATCTATCAACAAATATGACAGTGCGAATGAGTACTATGTGGACCTTGTGCTTGACGGTGACAGGGAGTTAAATGTGCTGACGACACAGATCCATTCTGCAAAAGACCAGCAGGAGGAGGCTGAGGCGGCACAAGAGGTCATGACCAGTGTCGGGATCAATGCAGCATTGGATGAGATGTTTGCGGATATTGAACCCGCCGTGGAAAAGGATTTTTCTGATTATGAACTGGGGCTTAAGACATTGCAATATGGCGATACTGTGGAAGTGGTAGAGTCCTATTTGCAGGATTATGAGATCACTCCGCTCTCACAGGCGGTAGAAGAAGTGACGAAAGAACAGGAAAAGGAACAGATCTACGAAGTAGTGTCCGGCGACACACTCTCCCAGATCGCGGAGAAAAATGAGATACCGCTGGCAGAACTGATCGCGATGAACGATACGATAGAGAATGAAAATTCCATGATCCGCGTAGGAGACGAGTTAATTGTCACCGTGCCGGAACCGGAGCTTTCCGTGGAACGCACAGAAGAGGTATACTATGAGGAAGACTATGAAGCGGACATCATCTATGTAGATAACGACGACTGGTATACGACACAGACGCGGACTCTTCAAGAGCCGTCAGCGGGACACCGTATCGTGGTTGCGGACGTTTCCTATCGCAATAATGAGGAATTAGCGCGTGATATTTTAAAAGAAGAGATCACCTATGAAGCGGTACCCAAGATTGTGGAGAGAGGAACGAAGATTCCGCCGACCTATATCAAACCGATCTCAGGAGGACGTCAGTCGTCCGGATTCGGAAGAAGAAGAGCACCCACGCGGGGAGCCAGCAGTTATCATAAGGGCATTGACTGGGCTACGCCAACGGGTACGGCGGTCATGGCATCTTCTGCCGGAACGGTTGCAAAAGCAGGTTGGGGAAGCGGATACGGTTATGTGGTATATATCAATCATGCGGATGGCAGACAGACCAGATACGGGCATTTAAGCAAAGTGCTTGTGTCACCGGGGCAAACGGTCAGTCAGGGTCAGAAGATCGCCCTGAGCGGCAATACCGGTGTGAGTACGGGACCACATGTGCATTTTGAGATTTTGATCAATGGCACGCAGGTGAACCCGCTGCAATATTTGAATTAAGGCGTTTACAGCGGGTTTTTGAGTCGAACGTAGATTCCCATTTACAAATATGTAAATTATGGTATACTGTTAATTAATTGTTTTAACGTTTTTCATTGATGATTTGATTATGATTTTATTTCGTTTAATATACAGGGGACAATTATGGAACAATATGCGATTAAAGGTGGGAATCCGTTAGTCGGCGAGGTGGAGATCGGCGGTGCCAAGAATGCGGCGCTTGCTATTCTTGCTGCGGCAATCATGACGGATGAGACCGTAGTGATAGAGAATGTACCGGATGTCAGGGACACGAATGTGCTGATTCAGGCGATGCAGAGCATCGGTGTGATCGTCAATAAATCAGATAGGCATACCGTTAAGATCAATGCCGCCAATATCAATGATCTGGTTATCGAAGACGATTTTATTAAAAAAATCAGAGCGTCTTATTACCTGTTAGGCGCATTATTAGGAAAATATAAGAAAGCGGAGGTCGCGCTTCCGGGCGGATGCAATATCGGGCTTCGTCCGATCGACCAGCATATCAAAGGATTCCGTGCACTCGGCGCCAATGTGAGGATTGAGCATGGTCTGATCATCACGGAGGCGGAGAGGCTGAGGGGCAGCCATATCTATATGGACGTGGTGACTGTGGGCGCGACGATGAATGTGATGATGGCGGCGGTCATGGCGGAAGGACAGACCGTGATTGAGAATGCGGCAAAAGAACCGCATGTCGTCGATCTTGCAAACTTTTTAAATAGTATGGGCGCAAACATCAAAGGCGCGGGTACGGACGTCATTAGGATCAAAGGCGTATCGAAGTTGCATGGTACGGAGTATGGCATTATTCCCGACCAGATTGAGGCGGGTACGTTTATGTTTGCGGCGGCTGTGACCAAAGGCGATGTGATGGTCAAGAACGTGATCCCGAAGCATTTAGAATCAATCAGCGCGAAGCTGCTTGAGATCGGATGCGAATTGGAGGAATCGGATGATGCCGTCCGGGTAGTGGCTTCCAAACCGCTCGGACATACCCACGTCAAGACGCTCCCCTATCCGGGGTTTCCCACGGATATGCAGCCCCAGATCACGGTTGCACTTGGTTTGTCAGCCGGGACAAGTATCGTGACGGAGAGTATTTTCGAGAACCGGTTTAAATATGTAGATGAATTGACCCGTATGGGCGCGAATATTAAGGTCGAAAGTAACACGGCAATCATTGACGGCGTGAAACAGTATACCGGGGCAAGTATTACAGCTCCTGATTTAAGAGCAGGTGCGGCGCTGGTGATCGCAGGTCTGGCAGCGGAAGGGATTACTATCGTGGATGATATCCAATATATTGAGCGTGGTTATGAGGATTTTCATCTGAAATTGCAGTCGTTAGGTGCGCAGATCGACAGGGTATCTACGGAGAGGGATTTGCAGAAGTTTAAGTTAAAGGTCAGTTGAGTATTGACATATGCCCTATATGGGTGTATGTTATGTACAGATATGAAAATTCCATATTGTGACGTTTTCTCTTATTTAGAGTGGTGGAGATACATAGGATCTGTGAAGCCACGGCAACCCCTGCAACGGAAGGTGCCAACCTGAGCGAAAATACTGTCATATGGCAGCTCGAACAATAAGAGGATTTGA
>JAMPGN010000321.1 GCA_023663915.1 Eubacterium sp.
TTACCGTGGATCTTCAGAATAATACGGTGCAGATTCATAAGAACCGTACGGAAGATTGGAAAGTGACGGTGGTGGATACCGGGTTGTACAGCAATACAGGAATGCGCGTAGCGCAGATAGAGAACTATATTGAAGGCGATGCTTTTATTGTGACGAACGGTGACTGCCTGTCTGACATTGATGTCAGGAACATGGTCGCTTATCACGAAAAAGAAGGGAAAAGAGCGACAATGGTCGTAGCAAAGCCCACCGGGCGTAATGAAACGCTGCAGATCGCCGATGACGGACGCATTATGAAAACTGCGGAGAATGTAAATGAAAATCAGGCGTGGACAAATGCAGGTATGTATGTTTTGGACAAAAGAGTCTTTCGGATTCTAAACGGCAACTACGGACTTGAGAATCTTTTGACAAATAACCTGGCTGATGACGGACAGTTGATCACTTATAAGCATAAGGGCTTTTGGAGTCCGGTGGAAACCTATCGCGACAGGGTTAATATGGAGAATCTTTGGAATGCGGGAATAGCGCCGTGGCTCAAACATGCTTAAATCTACGATCGAATGGGCCGACAGAGGCAGGAGAAAGGCTGATATCAGGAAGGATACAAAACAGATATGAAGGTGGTCATCTTAGCCGGCGGCAAAGGAAGCCGTATCAGTGAAGAATCGGTTTTGAAACCAAAACCGATGGTTGAGATCGGAGACAAGCCGATCCTGTGGCATATCATGAAAATATATTCTGCTTACGGATACCATGATTTTATCATCTGCTGCGGCTATAAAGGGCATATGATCAAGGAGTATTTTATCCATTATTATATGTATCAGTCGGATGTCACGTTCGGCTTGGCGGATAAATCGGGGGAGTACCATAACTCTGCGGCGGAACCGTGGCGGGTGACGCTCGCGAATACCGGATTGGAGACGCTGACCGCCGGACGTATCCTGCAGATTCGGGATTACATCGGAGAAGATGAAAATTTTATGCTGACGTATGGGGATGGCGTAGCGGATGTGGATATTCCGGCGCTGCTTGCCTTTCACAATTCACACGGCAGGATCGCGACAATTACCACGACACAGCCGGCAGGACGTTTCGGGGCCATTAAGATAGATGAGCGGGGTATGATCGAGAGTTTTAAGGAAAAGGCAAGGAAAGACCAGTCGTGGGTCAATGCCGGCTTCATGGTGTTTAACAGGGAAGTCTTTGATTATCTGGGGGATGGGGCGGAAATGTTAGAAAAAACGCCGTTTGAGCGTCTGGCGGCGGAGCATCAGATGGCGGCGTACAAGCATCCGGGGTTTTGGTCGCCGATGGATACGGTCCATGACCGGGCCTATTTGGAAGGATTGTGGAGCAATGGGCAGGCGCCTTGGAAAATCTGGTAGATGTTAGGAGTATCTTTAACGATGAGTCAGGAGAATGCAGCGGGGGATGAAAATGTGAAAGCGGCAGAGAGCAAATGTTTATATCGTAATTTTTGCAGTATTCTTATTATGATGGCGATAGGCTTTTTTCTTTTTCTGCTGCGCTACGATGCGCCGCTCGGCGGAGATGATGTAGGGGGATTGGTGTTAAATAATCCGGACAGTCATTATCTGGATGACCGGGTTGTAGTGGGAGAATGTGAACTGGATCCGGATTATTCTCTGCATACGACATGGACAAGGATTGTGAAATTGTATTTTACATGGGACGGAAGAATCGTGGGGAGATTTATGAGAGCGGCCGTACGCATGATTTTTTCGCTCCCGGATAAGGCGGGGTGGCTGCTGTTTAGTCTGTATATCACGCTGTTCCTGCTGATCATGCTGTTAGTGGTGGTGAGCGCTGCCTGCGGCAGCATCAGAGAGGGATTGAAAGCGCCGGCGGTCATGCTGCTGGCGGGGGTGCTGCTCTTTTATATTCCGAGTTATTCCTACGGTTATATGACAAGTTTAATCATGTATACTTTTACGAACATTTATGTGATATCGGTGATCTTGTACTTGCTGCTTTATATAACGATCCGCAGGGTGTATGCGAGGACTTTGGTCTTGCAGGCGGATGAAGCGATGCGTGTTGCGCAGGGATTCGACAAGCCGGAAGCATGTCTCACAGCCGGGAAGTTCATTGGGATCAATCTGCTGGGCTTACTGGCAGGACTTTCGCATGAGGCTTACGGAGTGATCTTTGGGGCGGTTTTGTTGACACAGATGGTCAGGTTCTGGCTGCAAAACCATAGAAGGATATCGATCCGCTATTTGTTTATGTATGTCGGCTATCTTGTCGGATTCTGTATTTGCTTTTTTGCGCCGGGCAACTTTAATCGGGCGCAGCAAAGTCATGAAGCCCCGCTTCACACAGTGCCGCTGCTTACGAGACTGTTTAACAGTTTTTATATCCATGCTTTTGTGGCATATAAAATCTGGATCGTTCCGATCATCGTATTGCCGGTTTTGCTCGTGCTTTTCATAGTGCTGCTGAGAAAAAAGGTTTTATCCGTGAAGGATGTGTGGGCGGCAGTCGTAAATAATCTGGAATGGTTTCTGGGATTTATCATGTCTGCGATCACTTGGGGATTGGTTTCGCGGGTGGTCAGTTATGGGATGCTTGCGGCGAATGTAATGCTGATCATCGGTGTTATCAGGACGTTTCACGAGCTATGGCTGCTCGTGACTGAGCGGATCATGGCGGAGAAAAAGGAAAGGCGGATGGAGAGCATACAAAATTTCCTGGCAGGATTAAGCGTGCTCGCGGTAATATTTTTGGCGGCAGGAAATTACTCGGATATGTCCGCGGCTCATCAGACTGCGAAGGAATGGCGTGAAAGTATTTTGAAGGCAAGGGTAACGGGCGCGGAAGAGATCACGGTGCCGGCTTATCCGGAAGATCTGGATACGCGGTTTTACGAACTGGATGAGATCAATGATCGCGACAAGTATGATCGGGCGATGTATCGGGTTGTGTATGATACGCATGTCGTGATAAAATAAATGGGTAAACGGAAGGATCGGTTATTAAGAGAAGAGGATGGACTATGCCCCCCAAAACAGAACAACAGGCAAAAGAAGAAATTTTAAATCTTGTGAAAGAATATTGTGACACTTATCACAATAGAAAAAAACCGTTTAAGGAAGGACAGCGGATCCCATATGCTTCCCGTGTCTACGACAGTGCGGAGATGGTCAATCTGGTGGACAGCGCGCTGGAATTCTGGTTGACGGCAGGGCGCTATACAGATGCGTTTGAGAAGAAATTGTCCGAATATCTGGGTGTGAGATTCTGCTCCCTTGTTAATTCCGGTTCTT
>JAMPGN010000322.1 GCA_023663915.1 Eubacterium sp.
GGATTCCACTATTACGATCACAGATGCGATCATGGTTCAGTATAATGGTGTGACAAAACGATCGACGGTTGTTGGAAAACTTTCCTATAACGGAAAAGAGCATACACTTTCCACAATGCCTGTGATCAAACTTGGCGGTACGGTATACATTCCGGCAGAAGAAGTTTTTAAAAATGTGATCGGGATCGATTATAACTACGACAGCGAGCAGGAGCTTCTCACATTGACAAATGAGACAACCGGTAAAAAGGTTCAACTGTATCTGGATCAGGATACGTTCACGGTAAATGACGTTGAACAGGAATTGTCTGCCCCCATGTACAATGTAAAGCGGATGGATACAAAGAAAACCGTACTTTGCATTCCGGCAAAAACGGTAGCAAAACAGCTCGGCTATCATTATAAGTGGGACAAGGTAAAATCCGTGGTCAGCATACATGACCTCACTTACTTCGACTGGAAGACAGATAAATCGATAGCTCTGGGAGATACAGTAAACTACATTACTGCGGCGAAAGCCACTTACAATCCGACGCTCGATCTGATTTCCTTTTCCATCCGTGGAACGAATACAGATCTTATGAATCAGGTGTCTGTCGTGAGAAATGACAACGTCATTACGGTTACGATCCCTGCTTCCTCCAAATATCTTCTGGATAATTTTGCTTTTACAAAATTTGTAAACACATTAGAAAAATTTGAAGTATTGGAGGATGGTGCCGGTAATGTGATCATGAATATCACTGGCTACAGCCCGACGGATTTTGCATATTCTTCCCTAGAAGGAGTTCTCACGATCAACATAATGGGAGAGTATATCGGCAGTTATGGCTTGAAGATCATGAAACCGGAAGGCATTTCGATCATGAACGTGACAAATGAAGACCTGTATAACAATCAGGAATTTAAAATATATATCGCCGGCAACCACATTGATTTTCTGAACCAGAATCCGGTCATCATCAACAGTGATCTGGTCGAGGATATTGAGACAACATTATCCTCAGATGGAAATACAGTAATTACCGTATATACATCAAAACTTCAGGGCTATAAAATATATGATAAATCCGATTCGTTTGTGGTGACGATGGGGAATCCACGGAATATTTACAAAAACATCGTGGTTCTGGATGCCGGACATGGCGGCCATGATGCCGGTGCATCCAATAAGGGAACAAAGGAAAAAGACTTGAACTATAAAATCATTTATACACTGATGAAAGGATATTTTTCCTCCAATGCACCGGATACAAAGGTGTACTGGACACGTACGAACGATTCCTTTATCACACTGGCTAACCGTGCATCTTTTGCCAGTAAAGTAGGCGCAGACCTGTTTATCAGCCTTCATATGAATTCGGCGAAATCTTCAAGTGCAAATGGTACGGAGGTATATTATTCCACGAACAATAACAGTAAGAGTTTCTCCGGAATCACAAGCAAAACAGTAGCCACACTGTTTAAGGATAATCTGGTTTCCAATCTGGGGACAAAGAGCCGGGGAGTTAAGACTGCCGGTTATTATGTAACCAAACACAATACTGTTCCGGCAGTGCTGATCGAGCTTGGCTTCTTGTCGGGAAATTCGGATTATTACAAACTTACGAACTCGACGTTCCAACAAAATTCGGCGAAAATAATTTATGATACGATCAATCAGATTTTTACCACGTATCCGACTGGACGCTAAGACCAGACGCTAGAACCAGACGCTAGAACCAGACGCTAATAAAGGATTTGATTTAAAAACAGGATGAACACCCCCGATGCTCATCCTGTTTTTTTATTCTTTTCGCAATGTGACAGCGGAAGCTGCCTTTCGTTTCCGATCATCACCAAGCGCCGCATAATGCTTTCTCGTCGTATTTACATCATTGTGTCCAAGAACTTCTGCGACAAGGTAAATATCGCTTGTCTCGCGATATAACGAGGTTCCATAGGTGCTTCTTAATTTGTGGGGCGTGATATGCTTGATCGTTGTAACATGTTTGGCGCAGTCCGATACGAGATTTTCAACAGACTGCACACAAATTCTCCGTTTTTGGACGGAGAGGAAGAGTGCGTGTTCATGTCCCTCTTTGGCAGGAATGTCTTTGCGGATTTCCATATATTTTGAAAGTGCCTCTGCAACCTCCTCGCCAAAATAGACAAAATCCTCTTTTCCGCCTTTCCGGATGATTTTGATACGGTTATTCTTAAAATCAACATCCTCAACATCCAGTCCCACACACTCAGAAACACGAACACCTGTTCCGAGCAAGAGAGTAAACAATGCGAGATTTCGTTCTTTGTTTTTTTCAAAATAAACCTTTTTCATGCCTGACAGCTTTTCAGAGCCATGTTCCACATAATCCAATAATTCCGCAACTTCATCGTAATCCAGACGGATAATTTCTTTTTTGTGAAGTTTGGGCATATCAACAATAACCGTTGGATTGTTGCTGATCAGTTCACGTTTATAAAAATAGGCAAAAAAGCTTCTCAATGCAGCAAGTTTGCGGTGAAGGCCCTGTTCGTTATTTGTGTGCGTTTTTCCCTCAGAATCCGTATATAATTTCAAATATTCTAAGTATTCCTCGATATCAACTGCCTGAAGACGTTCCAGATCATCCAACCGGATCTCTGTAATGTCTTTATCCTTAAATATCGGATTGGAGCAGATGAGATAATAGAAAAAAATCCTTATGTCATATACATATGAAATTCTTGTTTTCGCTGAAGTATTTGGCTCGATTGCCCGAAAATAATCCTTGCTAAAAGAAGGCATCGTAGCGAGAACCTCACGCAGCTTTAATGTGTTAGAGCGGGTGTTTTCTTCATGATATGTTATTTTTTTATCCAATTTGACCACATCCTTTGCAGATTATTGTATGTATCTAGTATAGCATATTCTTCCAGATTTGTACACCTCTTTTTGAAAAACTGGAGTTTGTCCAAGAGAGTTATGCAGCACACACACAACGTACATCTCCCACCAGCTCACTTTGTCTTATATTTTCGTGCCTTTAGGAATCCTTAGTCTCTGATAAAACCAAAAAAAGAAACAGATCTCTCTGCCTCTTTTCTTTCTTCCAATACGGAGATTTCCCACCGCCATATATTTTATTTATTTGTATCAACCACCTTGCGAAGTTCCATCAATTCCTCTGGCGATAATTTTTTTCCATCAAAATAATCATGAATAAAGTTTGCAACCGAACCGTTAAACAGATTTTTGATGAGTACCGCTGTCTCAATCTCCTGAACCTGTTTTTTTGAGATGGCGGCGCGGCACAAAAAGCCGG
>JAMPGN010000323.1 GCA_023663915.1 Eubacterium sp.
TATTGTACCACACCGTCCCATTTTTTCCTACTGAATTATGATGCCAATCGTAATCGTACAATTATGATACCAGACGTAATCGTACCGCATTCCGGACAACCTCAGCTCACAAAATCAAACAAACTAATCTGGTTCGACTCCGGCAAATTTCCCAGAATCCCTAAGCTGCTCATCAGATCCACGATCGTCTTGGATGCCTTGGTGCGATCCCTGAAATCGTCTTTACTTAGGAACGGACCATCCTTCGCCGCCTCCATAATCGCATCCGCCGCCTTTTCGCCCAGACCGTCTATGCTATTCAATGACGGTAACAACTTCCCATCCACAATCTGAAACAGTCTGGAATGGGATGAAAAGACATCGATCGGTATGAACTCAAACCCTCTAGCGTACATCTCCTGCACGATCTTCATATCCCTGTAAGTATCTTGCTCCTTCTTGGTGAGCTCGTCGCTCCTGCGCTTATAATCCGCCATCACGCTCTCTAAATGCCCCTGTCCTTGACACATAAGTTCATAGGAAAAAGCCGAGGCGCGAATACTGAAATAGGCCGCATAATATGCAAGCGGATAATTGATCTTACAGTAAGCGATACGCCACGCCATCATAACATATGCCGCCGCATGTGCTTTCGGGAACATGTACTTGATCTTCTTGCAGGAACCAATGTACCAGTCCGGCACTCCCTGCGCTGTCATCGCCTCAATCCACTCATCTTTCAAGCCTTTTCCTTTACGCACGCTCTCCATGATCGTAAAGGACAACGACGGCTCCACTCCTTTCTGCATCAGATAAATCATAATGTCATCACGGCAGCAGATTGCCGTGGAGATGGTCGCCTTGCCTTCCTCGATCAGCGTCTGCGCATTCCCCAGCCACACATCCGTTCCATGGGATAATCCAGAGATACGCACCAAATCCGTAAAACATTTCGGTTTTGCATCGATCACCATCTGGATCACAAACTCCGTACCAAACTCCGGTACGCCCAGACATCCCAATTGACATCCGCCAATCTGATCCGGTGTAATTCCCAGCGCTTCCGTAGACCGAAACAGAGACATCACTCCCTCATCGTCTAACGGAATGGCTACCGGATCAATCCCCGTCAAGTCCTGCAACATACGGATCATGGTCGGATCATCGTGTCCGAGTATATCAAGCTTCAACAAATTATGGTCGATCGAATGATAATCAAAATGCGTGGTGATGATATCCGTCGTCATATCATTCGCCGGATGCTGCACCGGGGTAAAAGAATTGATATCCTCCCCCATCGGCAACACCACGATACCTCCCGGATGCTGCCCCGTGCTCCTGCGGATGCCGGTACAGCCCGTGACAATGCGGTTAATCTCACAAATGCGCTTATGTTTTCCCCGCTCCTCATAATATTTCCTCACATAGCCGAAAGCCGTTTTATCCGCCAGCGTACCGATCGTGCCTGCCCGGTATGTCTGTCCGCTGCCAAAAATCACTTCCGTATATTTGTGAGCCTTACTCTGGTATTCTCCCGAAAAGTTTAAGTCGATATCCGGTTCTTTATCCCCCTTAAATCCGAGAAACGTCTCAAAAGGAATATCGAATCCTTCCTTACTCAATGGCTCGCCGCAGACCGGACAATTCTTATCCGGCATATCGCATCCAGCACCGCCGCCATACGCCTTAACTTCCTCGGAATCAAAATCATAATAATGGCATTTCGGGCACAGATAATGGGGACTCAAAGAATTAACCTCCGTAATCCCTGCCATATTTGCCACAAAAGAACTTCCGACCGAACCACGCGACCCCACCAGATAACCGTCTTCTACCGACTTCCACACGAGTTTCTGCGCAATGATATACATCACCGCAAAACCGTTGGAAATGATGGAGTGCAGCTCTTTTTCCAGACGGTCTTCCACGATCTTGGGCAGCTTCTCCCCGTACAGCTCGTGCGCTCTGTTGTAACAGATCTCCGTAAGCTGCCTGTCGCTGTCCTCGATCACCGGCGGACACTTATCCGGACGCACGGGCGACATGGACTCAATCATGTCAGCAATCAGGTTCGTATTGGTGATGACCACCTCTTTTGCCTTGTCACTCCCCAGATAGGCAAATTCCTCCAGCATCTCCTCCGTCGTCCGCAGATAGAGCGGCGCCTGATTATCCGCGTCGGGAAACCCCTGCCCCGCCATGATAATACGGCGGTAAATCTCGTCTTCTGGATTTAAAAAATGCACATCGCAGGTCGCCGCCACCGGCTTATGGAACTGTTCGCCCAGCCGCACGATCTTCCGGTTAATCTCCATGATATCCTCCATGGAATTAACCTTCTGTATCTTTTCGGACGCGATCATAAACTGATTGTTTCCAAGCGGCTGAATTTCCAAATAATCATAGAAATCCACCAGTCTTGCGATCTCCGCATCCGGTTTTCCTTCCAGCAACGCCCTGTACAACTCGCCGGCTTCGCAGGCGCTCCCCACGATCAGCCCCTCCCGGTACTGATTTAACAGACTCTTGGGAATACGCGGCCTTCTGGCAAAATAAGTAATATGGGACATCGATATCAGGCGGTACAAGTTCATCCGTCCCACATTATTTTTTGCCAGAATAATACCATGGTAAGTAGGCAGTCTCTTGATAATATCCGGACTCGCCTTGCCCTTCTCATTGATCTGTGCAAGTGTGGTGATACCATCCTTCTCCATCATGGCGATCAGCTTCACGAAAATTTCCGCAGTCGCCTCCGCATCGTCCACCGCCCGATGATGTTTGAGAAGGGATACACCTAACGTCTTCGCCACCGCGTCTAACGTATGTTTTGCCTGCGCGGGCAGCATAACACGCGCCATTCCTACCGTATCAATATAAGTAAAATCATGCTCAATCCCCTGCCTGTCACAGTTTTCCATAATAAAACTCATATCGAACCCCGCATTGTGCGCAACCAGCATACATCCTTCGCAAAACTGCAGAAACTGCGGCAGAACGCTCTCAATCTTCTCCGCACCAATCACCATATCGTCCCGGATACTCGTCAACTTCTCGATTTCAAACGGAATCGGCACTTCCGGATTAACAAACGTAGAGAAATGGTCTACGATCTTACCGCCGCACACCTTCACCGCACCGATCTCAATGATACGATTCTCCACCGGGGAAAAACCCGTCGTCTCTATATCAAAAACAACGAAATCCTGCTGAAAATTCTGTCCCTTATCGTTGGTGGCTATCTCATGCAGATCGTCCACCAGATAAGCCTCCACGCCATATATCACCTTGAAAAAGTCCTGCT
>JAMPGN010000324.1 GCA_023663915.1 Eubacterium sp.
CGGGAAAGGCAAAAAGCCGTCACATACAAAAAAGATATTGATGCCAATTATGAAAGATGGCCGGTTTTAGGAACAACCGCTTGGCGAATGCGCGGGGAAATAGGAGATTTACAAACTTATGAAGAAAACGCAGACTTTCTGTTTGACTGGCTTGACCACAGACTGGAATGGATCGATTCGGAATTGCGTAATCACTGATCACTTAACGCAATGTCGTTCTCCATTTCCCTCTTTATAAACCTTCTCGGAAGCACATGCGTAGTCGTCCCATCCTGCGTTTCTTCCATCCAGAAATAACATTCCAAACGCAGCGAAGAATCTTCTATGGTATGATCCAGCAGATTTTGCCATGCATCTGTTTCCGCATCATCAAAAGTGTCCGCCGGAGCCGTTTCTTCTGTAAGAAAAACGCCTTCCGCATGGTTCAGCTGCTTTTCGTCCAGCGGAACCCGCAAAAGATACCGCCCCATATATTGCTCATCTATGTAAAATTCTATCATCTGATAACGGATCATAAACCGTTCTTTTCCCATATCCGTACAGAGCGCATTCCAGCCTTCATAAAACTGCAATATTTGATCGGAACAGTCAAAAAGGGAATCCAGTTCCCAATCGTCATCCTTTCTGAGATTGGCAAGATTCAACTTGTTTTGTTCTCCCTTTTTGGTCAATTTCAGAACATAATTCCGATATGTCCGCGGCAGTCCGGCATCCGACTTTTCATAAGAAAGTTTGGCTTCACTGGACTTAAAGGAATACATGCCGATCTCATCATCATCCGGCATATAAAAATCCATGTTTCCATAAGCATTTTCGCTTTCAAATGCCTCTGTCCGAAATGTCAAAACAGCAGAAGGGATGAAAGAAACCGACGTTTCATAATAAGCGGATTCTTCCACAATATAAACCCAAAAATCTGAAGGCGTTTCCTTCGGGACAAAATAGACCTCTGCGTTCCCGCTGCTGCTGATGCGATCGGCTAAATCCGCCGATACATCCGCCGGAATCAAAAAAGTGTTTGCATCCCTGATATAAGGAATCTGCTGTCCCTGGTAATAGAGCAGATCCTCCGAAACGGAAAGCAATTGTTTCCCCGCCGTCAATGTATCCGCCTCTGTCCGATCAATAACGACACCGCTGTCATGTTCCTCGCTTTGAAAAACAAGCATGAAGACGCTTAATGCGGCCAAAAAAG
This sequence comes from Eubacterium sp., assembly GCA_023663915.1. Next base: position 1,196 of record JAMPGN010000324.1, read on the forward strand.
CAGTCATGAAAAACGGTCTGACATCTCGTTTCATTATCCGATGTTTTCTCCTGTCTGCAGCAACCAGTTAACACTTTCTATCCCAGGAACGGCAAGAATGGCCTTCACGTTCTCTTCACTGACGGGACCCCGCGCGGATACTTCCATGATGATCTCGACACCGGATTCCGTATGATTTGAAGTGCGAATACGGTTTTTGGGATACATATCATGAACAGCCGCCGCTACCCGGTCCGTCGAAGCCTCTTTCGCGCCCCGGATAATGATCAAGTATTTTTGCCGGAAACAGCCGATATACGTGACGGCGATCATAACAATGGCGATAAAAAGAGTGGTTATCACCGCTATTTTCAGCATCTGGGCGCCTACGCACAATCCTTCTACAATAGACCAAAACAAAAACAGCGTGTCATTCGGATCTTTGATCGCAGTTCGATATCTGACGATGGACAATGCGCCTACCATACCCAGCGAGATCGCAATATTGCTGCTGATCATCATCATAAGCGTTGCCGCGATCAAAAGAATGATCAGGTTGGTCACGGCAAATTTATTATTATAGCTTACCCCGGTATAGGTAATGCGGTAAGTGATATAAATAATGCCCGCAATGATGAGCGCTGCGATGAGATATAAAAGGATTCTGTCGGAGGACAGAGACGCGCTGTTCCCGCTAAACCATTCCAAGATCTTTGTCTTACTCATTTTGTATCTCCTTTATCATAAATCATAGCATACACTGCAGATAGATCGGTCTGCCGAAAGCATATTTGCTGACCGAGATCTGCGTGAGTTTATATTTTCTCAAAATATCCCGGATGCATTTGACCAATACGTCGTCATATTTTACTTCCAATATGACTTTTTCATGGATCACAGGATGGTAAGGGATCTCATGCCGAAACAGGTCCAGGTCCGTTTCCGAGCACTTGATCTGTTGATCAAACGTGATTCGTGTATGATTCTCCGGATATTGAAATGCGGTTCTTTGATATTCAATGATGGTTTTCGCACGATAGCATCCAAGAGATAAAACGGAGTATAATTCCATTGCAATCTCCGTATCGTAGCGCAGGAGAAAAGAAAAATCACCTCTCGCTGCCTGTTCTATTTCGTCTCTCGAAACAGACATACTCTTTTTAGTAGAATAATTTCCGTTTTTTTGTTTTATCTCAAACTTTCCGCCGGAAGCGTCAGGATGATAGATCCGAATGCGGAGCTTTTTTCGTTTTTCGTCTCCCGCATACTTTTCCAGGAAGTCGATATCATTCAGCGAATCAAAGTAAAGACTGCGCACCATATAACTTCCCGCTGCCGAATACGCATCTCTTTGAAGCAGCAGATCCAGCTCAGACTGAAGACTAAGCGCTTCCATAGGGTGCATCTCATACTTTAACTCGTTGCGATTGACCTGCAGTATATTCATAGTTGCTTTCCCGCTATTCTTTTACTTTCACATTATAAATCCAAACCAATTCATTTTATCACAGTTCATCCGACGATACAATAATAATATCCATTCTGTAACCGCTTGACCCATTGAAAAAACCTCACAAAGTAGTATAATGATACTATCAAAAAACACATAGGGGGCGACAGTATGAACGAAAACAGTACATCACAACGCTCAACAAGCATCGCCACAGTTATCGTGCTGATCATATTTGCCATGATCGCGGCAACTGCGGCTATTCTGGGCGGACTCGGAATCTCTTTCCTGCGAAAATCCATGAACCAAAATCTGGCAACCTATGAAGAGACCATGTGGCAGGGCTATGAGCTGGAGATCAAATCGGAGATCCAGTCGGCCATCACGATCGTGCAGGGCTATTACGACCGCAGCCAGGCGGGAGAACTGACTGAAGAAGAGGCAAAGCATCTTGCCCAAGAAGCCATCCGCGTGATGCGTTACCGCGACGATGATTCCGGCTATATGTGGATCGACGATACGGATTACACACTGGTCATGCACCCGATCCTGGCGGTGCAGGAGGGCACTAACCGCTACGACCTGACCGACCAGAACGGCGTGAAGATCATTCAGAACATCATGAAATCCGCAGAAGCGGGCGGCGGCTATA
>JAMPGN010000325.1 GCA_023663915.1 Eubacterium sp.
GTGTATTTGGAAATCGTTCTGCTGCCTACCGGTTCCCCCGTCTCTAAGTAATTGCGAATGATGGCTTGCAATATTTTGTATTTTCTTTCATCCAACTGCATACCATTTCTCCCATTGTTAGCACTCAATCAATTAGAGTGCTAACACCTTCTAGTAGTAAGTTATCACTTAAGGTTTTCATTGTCAACATTTCCCTACAAAAAAATTTATAAAAAATATATAAAAATCGAGTTCACGCTCGATTGCAAGATTCGCTTTGCGAACTCGAACTAAGCATAGAAATTTCCTATTATACAAAAACAGCCGACTTGAGAACTTCTCAAACCGACTGTCTAACTACTATTAGATTGTCCAATATGTAGTAAATTATTACGGAACATTTTCCGCTTTACAGTGCGCGACCTTATCAGATGTCAAAGTCGCCTGTTACATCACCGTTGATCACATAGTATACTTTGTTCTCTTCCGGTTTTACATACAACTCAACTGTCTTGAAATCGCCAACTTTCTGGTTAAGATCGTATTTCCATACGTCTTTTGCGATCTTGACAAGATCTTCCGACGTGTACTCCTTGTCAGCATACTGTAAGTGTATGGTCTCTTTTACTGCTGCCTTCTTTGCGGGAGCTTCTTTCTTAACTGTCTCTTTCTTGTCTGTGGTCTTCTTAGCCGCCGCCGTCTTCTTAGCGGGCGCTTTCTTAGCCGATGGCTTTCTGCCGGGTTTCTTAACTTCTTCTTTGGTTTCTGCTGCAGCTACAGGTGCTTCCTGGGTTGTCGTTACTTCTTCTGTCTTTGTATCTGTGGCTTTTGCTGCTTTCACTGCCGGTTTAACAGTTGCCGTTTTCTTTGTTTCTGCCATAAGTCTTCTCCTTCCACACGCCCGATTTCTTCGGGTCAACGTGTAAATAATTGCTGCTTTTTCATAATCCCTAGCCTGATACCTTTAGACTATATGGGGATTTTAACGCAATATCGATGTACTGTCAATCAACAATCTGTCACAAATAAGTTGACTATTCTAGTCGTATTTTATACGAAATGACCCAAAAAATGCCATAATAACGCTTGTTTCACCCCGTATCCGGCGTTTATGTGGCAAAGACAAAGTACAACAGTACCGCCGCGCCAAGCACGATACGATACCAGCCGAAAACCTTAAAATCATGCTTTTTAATATATCCCATTAGGAAACGTATCACGATCACAGACACGAAAAATGCCACGATCATGCCTACCAATAAAATGACCGCTTCCGCGCTCGTAAAATGAAATCCAAACTTCACAATCTTTAAAAGGCTCGCCCCCAACATCACGGGAATCGCCAGGAAAAAGGTAAACTCTGCCGCCACCGTTCTGGACACTCCGATCAAAAGCGCTCCCACGATCGTAGCGCCTGAACGGGATGTTCCGGGAAATACCGCCGCCAAAAGCTGGAATACGCCGATCATGAACGCAGTCTGATAGGTAATCTGTCCAAGCTCTGTAATCTTTGGCGATGCATTTTTATTTTTATTCTCTATTATAATAAAAGCGATTCCGAAAACGATCAACGCGACCGCCACATACCACGGATTGTAAAACAGTGCATCAAACACATCGTCAAATGCTAACCCAATCACCGCCGCCGGAATACACGCGGCAAGAATCTTGAACCAAAGCACAAAAATATCTTTCTGTATGACCGGCTTTTCATGAAACCGAAACGGAAAAATCTTATTCCAGAATAGCAGCATCACTGCCAGTATCGCGCCGAGCTGTATCACCACCAAAAACATCTCCCAAAACTCCGGCGAAACATCCAACGTCACAAACTCATTGAGCAGAATCATGTGTCCTGTACTGCTGATCGGCAGCCATTCCGTAATGCCCTCTACAATGCCAAACAGGATCGCTTTTAAAATTTCGATTATGCTAACCATGTGTCTTTCTTACCCTTCTTTCCTATCAACATTCACTTTTGACAAATTTCTGCGCCTCTCTGCGTCGCAAATTCCGCTAACTGACGAATCACGGATTTCCTCTGTAACATGTTCTTCATCTCTTTTTTAGGTGCATCAATCTACCCTTGAAATCTCCCCACAACAAAGGCATATTGATTCCCGCATAGTGCAGTGTATCGCCTTTGTATTCTGTCTGGCTGATCTCCGGCCAGTCCTGCGCATTGGAAATCACATAGACTGCCTCCGGATCGAGTCCCGGAATGTGGACGCGCCTGCTGTGGACGTTCGGTCTGTTGAGCACCTGAATATATGTGATGAGAGCCTCGCTCTTGTCTTTCGCCACCACCTCATAGCAGTCATAATAATGATTGTCCGCATAGTGCGCAATGCGATAATAATCACCTGTGCGGATCAGGTCATTATATTTATGGTACATAGCAACCTGTTCCGGGATCATGTTACGATCTTTTTCGGGAATCTTCGTCACGTCAAGTTCATAACCGAATGTCCCCGCCAATGCAACATATCCTCTCGTCTCAAAAGGCGTTACCCTTCCCACCGTATGATTCGGGCAGTCCGATACATGCGCGCCCATCGTGGATAACGGATAAATCAATGCCGTGCCAGCCTGAATCGAGAGACGCTCAACCGCGTCGGCATCGTCGGAACACCATATCTGCGGACTGTAATACAACATACCTGCATCGAATCTGGCGCCGCCGCCGGAGCAGTTTTCAAGTAACAGGTTCGGAAACTCTTTGGTCATTCTATCCTGCAATTCATAGACCGCCAACACCTGCCTGTGGTATAGCTCGCCCTGTCTGTCCGCCGGAAGTCCATAACTGCCGATATCACTTAACTGCCTGTTCATATCCCATTTGACATATTCAATGTTCGCGCTTCTTAATACTGCTGCAATCATTTCATATACATGATCCCGGACTTCTTTTCTGGTCAGGTCGAGCACATATTGATTGCGCGAAAGGCTTCCCGGCCTGCCCGGAATGGCAATCGCCCAATCGGGATGCGCACGGTACAGATCGGAATCCGGTGAGATCATTTCCGGTTCGAGCCAGATACCGAATTTCATCCCCAGTTTATTGACCTCATCCACCAGATATTTCAGCCCGCCTTTGAGTTTATTTTCGTTAACCTGCCAGTCGCCCAGACTCGAATTATCATCATTCCGATGCCCAAACCAGCCATCATCCATGACTAACATCTCAATACCAAGTTCCGATGCCTGTCTCGCAATATCCAATAATTTCTCCGTATCAAAATCAAAATAAGTCGCTTCCCAGTTATTGATAAGGATCGGACGCCTCCTATCCTTATA
>JAMPGN010000326.1 GCA_023663915.1 Eubacterium sp.
TACACCGGAATACTTAGAAAATCCATTCGACGAAACCCGACACAAGAGAACTTTTGTGCAATCTGCTTTCGCAACTTATACAATAGAGCTTTTGACACCCGAATCTTATTTAAAAAGGATTATGAAAAAGGCAAGATGCAGATAGCCCATACGTCTTGACAAGGGTAGCTTTGATTACTACAATAGGATTAATAGCTGACAAGATTATGCTGGGAACTGGCTGGCGCTGCGGACGGTACGGGATGAGATGTCTAGGGGTAACGGGCGTGCGGGCGGAGGGCATGGAAGAGAAGAGGTAATGTATATGAGAAAATGGTCGGTATGTGGAATGGCAGGAATTATGTTAGCGGCATCTGTCGTTATGCCGGTGTCTGCGCATGGACATCACCATAGCCAGACCGGTACGAATACGACGAAAGAGACAACAAGCATGATATGTGAGGTCTGCACGGTAGAAGGGTGCGGGAAGACGGGACTGCATGTCCATGATGATGTGACGTACTGCGGCTATGACCACGAGGACGGATACTGCGATGGTTCCTGCGGTGCAGTGGAAGTCTGTACGGTAGAGGGATGCGAAGAGACAGGACATCATACTCATAATCAAGAGACGTACTGCGGTTACGCCCATGAAAGCGGATACTGTGATAATTCATGTGCGAGGACGGCGGTTTCCGGGACAGGCAAGCGTTGTGGAACCCGCAGGCATCATGCCAGGTAGGTAAGCGATAAGCAGGGGAAAACTGTGGATATATGTTACAGTGAAGGTATCAGGGCTGCTGCGGCAGCTCTGTATGTTGTAGGTTTGTATAGGGATTATATAGAAGCATAATACTTGACAAGCATTTTTAAATGCGGTAATTTATTATCATGTTAGATTTATTCATATAGTTATATCATTTGTGCATATCGCACAGACGGCGGTTTCTGCCGAAGATTCCAGTTTTTATGGTGGGAAGATTTTTATGCAGTATCTAAGTGAAAGTAATTTTTATGCAATAGGGAATTTTTTGTTCATGCACGAATTGTGAAGTGAATTTAAATTTTCTCGTTTTTTATCCAGTGAGGAGGACAATTGATGGCAGCAAAATTAAAAGAATATTTCCCGATGATTCGGGAGCGGGAGGAAGTGCTGGCGGAGATCACGAAAAGCGGCACGCTTCAGCAGAGATTTAAAGGCTGGGAGCCGAAACAGAGGGAAGCATTTCTGGACATCTGTACAGGTGTAAAAGGGCTGAGACTTTTGTATAATGGTTTCTTCAAAGAAATCATGAATCCGGAGTATGTACCGGAGAGGCTGGATGACCTTCTTTCCTGTCTATTGCGCCAGCAGGTCAGGGTGGTGAAAGTTCTGCCAAATGATTCCGTCAGGCTCGCGGACGAGGGTTCCCTGTTAATCATGGATATTGTCGTGGAACTGGAAGACGGAAGCATCGCAAATGTGGAGATGCAGAAGATCGGCTATCTGTTTCCGGGGCAGCGGTGCGCTTGTTACTCGGCGGATCTGCTGCTGCGTCAGTATAAACGCGTGCGGAGTGAAAAGAAAAAGAAGTTCAGCTACCGTGATATCAAAAATGTCTATACGATTGTACTGTTTGAGAAAAGCCCGTCGGAGTTTCATAAGTATCCTGATACCTATTATCACTTTTTTGAACAGAGATCCGACACGGGATTGAAAATAGAATTTCTGCAGAAATATCTTTTGATTCCGCTTGACATCTTTCAGAAAAGCCAGCACAATAAAAGCATAAAAAATAAGATGGATGCGTGGCTGACCCTGTTTACGAGCGATGAGCCGGAGACGGTCATACGACTGGTCGAAGAATATCCGGAATTTCGTAAAATCTATGAGGAAGGCTACCGGATCTGTCTGAATGTGGGGAAGGTGATGGAGATGTTGTTTTCGGAGGAACTGTATGAGCTGGATCGGAATACGGTGCAGTATATGATCGATGAGATGCAGGATACGATTGATGCACAGAATCGGACGATTGAGGAATTGCAGAGAGAACGTGAGAGGATGCTTGGTGATGCGCAAGAACAAGGCATTATCAGTGCAATAAGCCTTTTGCAGAGTCTAAACCTGCCAGAACAGGAGATCATTGTGCGAATCAGCGGTCAGTATCAGATCGACGAAGCTCAGGTGCAAAGATATCTGTGATTGAGCCGATCATGTGTTTTACCGAAGGAACCAAGCGTATAAAACAAAAACGGAAGGGATTTATTTCCCTTCCATCATATAATCCATCAGAAGCATCACGTCTTCTGGTTCCGAAGCAATCAGTTCCATCTCATTGATGAAAGTATTGTCCGTGAAGAGCTGTGCAAGTGCGATATACTTGGTCAGTTCCGATTTCAGGTTCAAGCGGTCGCCCTGTTTGGAAACCAGTTCCACTTCTCCTTTGCACTGCTTGACTACATCAAGAAACTTTTCCGGGTTGTCAATATTATAAATTTTCATATTCTCCTCCTTGCCGTGTCGTTGGCAAATTCTTTTTGCTATCAACTGTTTACGGGCATATTCTAGCAAGGATAGAGATTGTATACAATATTCAGCCTGCATAATTTTTTGTACTTCCTACAGATAAAAATGTAAAGAATGTACAGAAAAAGAGGTGGAATTACTTGGACAAACCTACAATAAAGACTCAATCTTCTCCACGGCAATACGAATATACTCCCCCATAGGCGCTTCCACACAGCCTGTCACAAAATGATTACAACGATTGACCGGAATCAGTACTTTGTATGCTTTGCTCGCGCCGATTGCAGCAGCGATGGCGGGAGTGATCTCGCCGAGCAGGGCGTTGGCAAAGACAATGCCGATCGGTCCCGCAATGATATCGGAATCCGCCGCGTTGACGATCACCGCATTGTCGCCGGTTGCGCCATAATCCGCACCTGCCTTGAGCATGGCGGAAGTCGCAATGCTGTTCGTGCCGATAGCATATATTTCCAATTCCTCATGTCTCTTTTTGAGCTGCTCGATAATCGATCTGCCGATCCGCCCGCCCTGCCCGTCTATAATCGTAATTTTCATGCCTGTCTCCGTTTCCTTTTTTTATTCTTATCTCGATTTCTATTTCTATCTTTATCTCTATTGATTCAGGTGCCAAAAGCCCTTTCGATAAACTTTGGCTGGCAGATTGCACCAAAAGTTCACGCAGTTGTCCTGTGAAGGAGACTGAGATTTTCTTAGCATTCCGTTTAGGAAATAGCAATTTCGGGACATGGATGTCCCGAAAAACCCGAATCGCGCATGGATGCGCGT
>JAMPGN010000327.1 GCA_023663915.1 Eubacterium sp.
GAAGTTTAGATTATGAGATTGTATGGAATACATCGGTTTCGGATATTTCGGAATTGTATTCGGGAATAAAGGAATTGTTGAAAGAGAGTGAAACAGAACTATAAAATCGTATATGGAGAGGAAGTCTGGTATGTGTCTGCATGATATAATTGCTGAGGAATTGACAGAGAAAAAATCTCTTGTGGCTTTAATCTATTTGATTTGCAATGGACGATACAGTTCCCTAAATTGTGTAAAAAGTTAAGAAATGTATGAATATTTGCTAAATTCTCTAATGATAAGCAGTGGGAACACTTTTCCGAAAAGGGAGATGGAGATTAAGCGGGATTTGTATCTGGAACAGCAAAGCCGTGGAGAAATGAAGAGGGGTTTGTCATTATGGGCATGAAATATTTTTTATTAAATGAGAACAGCCTGGAATTTTAACAGAAGTTCGTTTCAAAAGATAAGGATAGAGACTGTCACAGCCAAAAGCTGCGGCAGTCTCTTTTTTGACCGGGAAAATATTTTAGAGGTCAATCTGCAGATACACCTGATCCCGTTCATCCTGCCCAATGCCCAGATACCGTTTTGTGATCTGGTAGGAAGAATGATTGTAGAGCTCCATCAGCATGGCGGGCGGTGTGCCCTGCTTCCAGGCATGGTAGCCGAAGGTTTTGCGCAGGGAATGACAGCTGATGTGCTCTGAAATGCCGCATTGTTCGGCAGCGCTGCGGATCAGGCGGTATGCCTGATAGCGGGAGAGCGGCTGCGTCTTACAGCGGGTGCTGGGGAAAAGGCAGGACTGCGGTTTCCTGTCTTTACAATGGCTGCGGTAGGCGGAAAGCGCCTGCCGCAGAGCGTTGTTGATGGGGACAGTGTGGCATTTTCCTGTTTTCTGTTCCTGAATGCGGATGTGCGTGCGGAGCGTGCCATCTTCCCGGCATACGTCCTGCCAGCGGAGGCGCAAAAGGTCGCTGATACGGAAAGCGGTGTTGAGTCCCATGATAATTAAGGTATAGTTGCGTGGATTGGGGCGGACGTCCCTGTAGTAATTTTTGAAATGAGTTAGTGACTCGCTGCTTTTGATTGGTTCGGTTGTGCTCATATGATTCCTCCTTTGGGGTCTGAATGATTGTGTTTTTAACAGTTCAACCCGCGCCATGCGCAAAATCGCGCTTACAGCGCTCTCCGCTGCTTCGCAGCTACTTTTGCTTATAAACGGGCGCTCCCTCAGAACATCATGTGTCCGTCAAATTTGTGCGAGCACAATTTGCCGAACCCATTCGTTCTGGCTGAACTGTTATGCAACATTGTATTACAAATTGTTGCATAAGGAAAATCGCAAGGCGGCGCCCTCGAAAGAGGGAAGGCAGGGAGGTCTAAGATGCTTAGAATGACGGTAAACACAGAGGAATATATTCAGATCGGCGATAATATCCGCATCGTATTTTTAGGCGGCAGCAGGAACCACACAAAGGTCATGCTGGATGTGCCGAAGGAGATCAATGTGGTAAGAAGCAGGGCGCTTGAGAATCACGCACAGACGCCGGAAGAGCGGGAGAAGATCACGAAATACCACGCAGCGCCGGAACTTAACGAGAAGTATCGGAAAAAGAAAGTCGTCATGAACGACGGGGCGCGGAAAGCGCCGCAGTAAAGCGGTAATAGCCCGGGGCTAACCTAGGGGCGCCGGGTTCTATTATACGAGGTAAATCCCTGCGGGATTAACCTCACGAGAAAATCTTAAGAGCGCGCAGCCAGACAGCTGCGAAGCAGATGGATTTTCGAGTATAAAGCAGCCAAAAACAAACAAACGGCGGTAAAAGGATTTACTGCCGGCAACCACAAGGAGGTAACAGTATGATCGTAAAACACAATATCACAGCTATGAACTCTAACAGAATGTTAGGTCTCACCACTTCTTCTCAGGCGAAGTCCACAGAGAAGCTGTCATCCGGTTACAAGATCAACAAGGCAGCAGACGATGCGGCAGGGCTTTCCATTTCCGAGAAGATGCGCAGGCAGGTAAGAGGTCTGACACAGGCTGCGGCGAATGCACAGGATGGTATCAGCGTCGTACAGACCGCTGAGGGCGCACTGAACGAAGTAGAAGATATGCTCCAGAGAATGAACGAGCTGTCAGTTAAGGGTGAGAACGGGACACTTACTACCACCGAGCGTTCTGCAATCCAGTCTGAGATCAGACAGCTGATGAGCGAGGTTGACCGCGTACAGAGCACGACGACCTTTAATGAGATGAATCTGTTAGATGGTTCCTTCATTAAAGGTTTGCAGGTAGGCGCAGAGGCAGGTCAGCACATTGATATCTCTATTCGTAATATGAGTATGGCAGGTCTTGCTAAGAATGTTGAAAATGTCTATGACCCTGTTAATTACAGCTATTTGGAGAAGAAAGAAGATACTGGGTTCAACAAGACCACATATACGAAAGAAAGTGGCGCAATCATCGGTTCGATAGAGGATGGTAAAGCAACGACCTTTGCGACAGTTTTGCCGGGCACAACGCAGAAAATGACCGCAACACGTGCTGAGAACATTTATAAAGAGACCATGAAGTTGGAAGCTGGCAAGCCTGAAACTGTTCTGAATCAGATGCAGTTCAACTCCCTGAACGCATTCGTAAAGGGCGCAATCACGCTGGTATCCATGCAGAGATCTGACCTCGGTGCGATCCAGAACAGATTAGAGCATACGATCGCGAACCTGAACAACATCACGGAGAATACCCAGTCCGCAGAGGCGGCAATCCGCGATACCGATATTGCGACCGAGATGGTGCAGTTCTCGAACAACAATATCTTACAGCAGGCTGGTACGTCCATGCTGTCTCAGGCAAATCAGTCCAATCAGCTGGCATTGTCCTTACTTGGCTAAGATCGCCTGAGGTAAGAACATTTCCAAATAGTAATGTAATGTTGTGTGGGAATGGCCGCATCCGAAAGGGTGCGGTTATTCTTTGTATGATGGTTTGGTTTCCTAAAAAGTTCCGATTGATTCAGCAGGGTTTTCAGGGTATAATGTTATTGAGGTCATATACCTTTTAGGAATGGCTTGTGCGTTTCCTATTAACGTACAAAGGAGATTTTAATAGCTAATGGATACAGAAATAAAAAATGCGGTCAGTGCAGCCGACGATGACGCCCAGTATGACGATAAGGTGAAACGCCTGTTAGGAAATAAAATCATTCTGGCGCATATCCTGGTAAAGACCATTGATGAGTTTAAGGGCATGGATCCGGAAGATGCGGTATCCT
>JAMPGN010000328.1 GCA_023663915.1 Eubacterium sp.
ACCTTCTACCGCAGAGGAAATTATGTGATCATCGCACTCTACGCCTGCTTCCTGATCTTTTTCAGCCGGATGTATGGCGCTATGAAGATTGGGCAGCTCCGGCGGATGGAGGTTATTTTGTCACAATACTTGTCGGTTTTTATTTCCAACCTGATCATGTATGTCATCACATCCCTTTTGGCGTTCCGCTTTGTAAATGTCGTTCCGGTTATTGCCATGACTTTTGGGGATTTTTTGATTACGACGATATGGACATTCCTCGCCGGATATCTGTATGGGCATATTTTCAAATCATGGAAGATTCTTCTGATCTATGGCGACCGCCCGATGACCGACCTTGTATACAAAGTGGAGGAGAGGCGCGATAAATATGCGATCTATGACGCCATCAATGTAAATGAGGGCATGGCGGTGATCGCAGAGAAAGTAAAAGATTTTGAGGCGGTGATCGTTGGCGATATCGGCGCCGAGCAGCGTAACGATGTACTCAAATTTTGTTATGGTGAGGGGATACGTGCGTACACGATTCCGAAGATTTCCGATATTATCCTGATGGGAAGCGACCGGATCCATATTTTTGACACCCCATTCCTTCTTACAAAGGGGTATTCCCTGACATTTGACCAGCGCTTTGCCAAACGGGCTTTGGACATTTTTCTCTCCATCCCCATGATCATCTGCACTTCGCCATTCATGCTTCTTACAGCGGCAGTTATAAAATTGTACGACCGCGGGCATATTTTTTACTGTCAGGAACGATGTACAAGAGGCGGGCGTCGTTTTAAGATCATTAAATTTCGCAGCATGGTGGAGAATGCCGAAAGTGACGGCGTCGCCAAACTTGCCTCGGCGAACGATGCAAGGATCACACCGGTTGGCAAATTCATCCGGGCGGCACGGATCGACGAACTCCCGCAGCTTTTTAATATTTTAAAGGGGGATATGTCTTTTGTGGGGCCGCGTCCCGAACGTCCGGAGATCATACAGGACTATGAAAAGAATATGCCGGAATTTAACTACCGGATACGAGTAAAAGCCGGTCTCACCGGTTTTGCTCAGATTTATGGAAAATATAATACGACGCCCCACGATAAACTTAAACTGGATTTGTTTTATATTGAAAATTATTCTCTGTGGCTGGACATCAAGCTCATCCTCATGACCATCAAGATCCTTTTCAAGCGGGAGTCGACGGAAGGTGTCGAAGAGGAACAGATCACTGCTGAGAAAACGGTCAAGCCGGCAGATATCCGTCAGGTAGTGAAAAAGATATCTGACCGCTCGTGATTATTTCAGCAGATCGTTGATCGTTTTTATCCCTTGTTGTACCACATTATTAAAGCTGTGTCCATAAATATTCGTGGTCGTGGAAACCTTTTTATGGCCTCCGAGTTTTGCTACATCGATTGCGCTCATTTTTGACATAAGAAGACTGAGGTTTGTATGCCTGAGATCGTGATAGCGGATATAGCGAAATCCCGTAACGTCAATAAAACGTGCCCACCGCTTTGTTATATTATTGGGATGCCACGGCGTGCCATCTTTTTCACTGAGGACAAAACCCAGATTTTCATACTTGGCGCCGAGTTCTTTTTGATCTTTTTTTTGAGCTTTTTTGAGCCTGAGTAATGTATCATACAACGCATTCGGAATCCCGACCTGACGCACTGTATTATTTTTGGTATGTTTCATGTCCACGATTTCTTTTCCGGCTGTCGTCCGGACTTCGCAGACCGTAATAATACGCTGCTCGAGATCCACATTGTTCCAACGGAGCCCACAGACTTCCTCCCGACGGAGTCCGCAAAGTAAGGCGAGACTTACTGCCACCTCCAGACTGGGATTTTCGGATGCCTTCAACTCTTTCAGTATTTCCCGTGCCTCATCCTGCTGATAAATATGGTGGGTATACGGTTGGAACCGCAGTGGCTTTACTTTTCTTACCGGGTTCCTCAGCAGATGGTACACATCTTCATTTACAGTGGCGTACTCAAACAGTGTCACAAGATGTGACCGGTGCTTATTGATCGTATTAGGGCTAAATCGCTTTTCTTTTTTCAAAAAAGTCATATACTCCATGATTTTCTTTGAAGTCATATCCTCTAACTTAAAATCTTTTTTAAAAAAGGAAAAGACATGTTTTTGGATGTTCGACGTGAATCTCCATGTCGTTTGCGTATTTCTGAGATAATTCACGTTTGTATTCCAGTCCTCCACCAACTCGCCTAATGTAGCTTTCTGCTCGGTTTCCTCATGTTCAGTTTCTTTTTCCTTTTCATTCTGACCAAATGCACCATAGATCACATTTCCGTCTTCGTAAATTTGCATCTTCGTTCCTCCTATGTAAATCATGACCACCGGCTTAGCCGGTGGTTTGTTCTGCGGCTATAAGCCGCTGTTCCCTGCCTGCGTCTAAAGACGCTTGAAATAGTCCGCCAACCGCACTGCATTTACTGGCGGAGCCCCTTGGGCTCTTTATTTCCTGCCTTGGATTACCGGCTCACCCGTAAACGGGTCAATGTACTCTTTCAACGACATTTGGTCATACTCCAAATCTTCCTATATCTGGTTCCTTATATATTCCTGTATTTTCTTTGCATTTTTTCCTACTGTATCTACATAATATCCTCGGCACCAGAAATGCCTGTTTCCGTATTTATATTTCAGGTTCGCATGTCTCTCAAATATCATAAGGGAACTTTTTCCCTTTAAATATCCTACGATCTGGGACACACTATACTTCGGTGGAATCCTCACAAACATATGCACATGGTCTGGCATACATTCGGCTTCTATTATCTCGATCCCCTTTCGTTTGCAAAGCATACTCAGAATATTCCCCACATCCGCTTTTATTTTTCCATAGATCACCTTTCTACGAAATTTTGGTGCAAATACAATGTGATATTTACATTCCCACTTTGTATGTGCTAAACTATTCATGTCCATTCTTGGATACCTCCTATGTTGTTTTTTGTGTGGTTGGCGAACCATCACTATTATACAACATAGGAGGTTTTTCTTGTAGCTGAAGCTAATGCGGGTCACACCGGCATAGCCGGTGGTTTATTTGTTTCCCAAAGTTCCGTTTCTCTGTTGAGAAACTCCACAATGTGAAACAGGCTAAAGCCTAACAA
>JAMPGN010000329.1 GCA_023663915.1 Eubacterium sp.
GTATAACACGGGTATCATGGCGTCCCCTGCTACCGGTGAACTGAGTATTTCCATGTATACGCCGGTCTATGATCAGGACACGATCGTCGGTTATGTGGGCGGCGCAGTTTTGGCATCCGGCTTAAAAGAGCTGCTGGACGCATCCCAGATCGAAAGCCTTCCCAATGCGGAATACACACTGGTCAATATCAATACAGGCATTTACATATTCGATAAGGATGAAACGCTGCTCAATACGGAGGTAAAGAATCCGGTTCTGTTGGATATGATGGCAGCTGCCAAAAACGGAGTCATAACAGACACGGTGGAATATGAAGAGGACGGTGTGGATTATTTCTCGGTTTATAAACTTCTGGGGGATCGCGGCTGGATGCTGGTTATTCGTGATACCAACTCAGAAATCTTTCATTTGGTATATTCCGGCAGAAATGTTTTGGCTGTTCTCTGCCTTTTGGCGGTCGTGCTGATCGTTGTGTTGGCGTGGATCGTCATTTCGGTCAGGACAAAGCCTTTGACAATCGTGGTGGATGCCATCACGGAATTAAAAAATCTGCGTTTGAACGAAAATAAAGATATCGAAAAATACATGGATAAAAGGGACGAGACCGGAAGTATGGCGAATGCGGTAGAGTCTCTGATCTGTACCTTTGGCGAGATCGTCAACACGATGAAACAGTGTTCGGATTCTCTCACAGCCAGCGTCGATATTATGAATAGGAGTTCGAATGAACTGATGGAGCGGGTCGAGACAGACGCGGCGACAACGCAGGAACTGTCGGCAAGCATTATCAGTACCAATGAAGCGATCGCGCATGTTACGGCTGAAATAGCGAATATGCAGGAGATGACGGATGCAATCAAGCGGTGTGTGAAGGAAGGTAATGTGAGCAGCGAGAAACTGCTGCGGTCATCGTTTGAAATGACACAGATAGCAAATACTGCCGCGGAGAACAGCACCGGAGAAATTTCAAAAACAAAAGTCCGCATTGAGGAAGCGGTCAGCAATTTGCAGGCATTGAACCGGATTAATGATATGGCGGCGCGGATCCTTGAGATCACGACGCAGACGAATCTTCTGTCCTTGAATGCGAGCATCGAGGCGGCAAGAGCAGGAGAAGCCGGCAGAGGATTTGCGGTTGTTGCCGATGAGATTGCAAAACTGGCAAACAGTTCATCGGAGACGGTTGCACAGATTCAGGTATTATGCAAAGAGGCCAATGAAAGTATTGTACAGGTAAAAGATTGCTTTGACGATATCGTGCAGTTTTTGGAAACAGATGTTTATAATCAATTTACCGAATTTGCAGGTGCATCAGACCAATACAGCGACGTGGTGTCAAGCATCAAAACCTCTATCGATGCGATCGAGGATTCCACGTCAGCATTTCTCGGATCGGTGGAAAGCATTGCGGAACAGATCCGGAGTGTCAGCGCCGCTTCTTCCGACAATGAAAAGGGCGTCGAGGAATTGATCCGCAATAATGGCGTGACGACAAAGACCGTTGATGAAGTGATGATGGCGGCGGAGGAAAACAGCAACAATGTTCATGTTCTGCAGGCTATTATTGAGAAATTTACGTAAATCAGCAACCCTGCGAAAAATGGTTGCCGGGTGGAATGAGAGTATTCCCAGTGTAGAATGTATTGCAATGGAGGAGAAATGAATAACAGCGATCAGATTAAAGAGACGGAAACATTTTTCCGCAGCGGTGAGAAGAACATTTTTGCAAAATATTATCTGCCGGTTGAGCGTAACGGCTGTCCCGCTATCATATTCAGCCACGGTTTTAACGGTTCCGGCGATGACTGGGAGCGCGAATGCGTCTATTTTACCGAACGCGGATTTTTGGCTGTTGCGTTTGATTTCTGCGGCGGTTCCATGAGGAGCAGGAGCAGCGGTAAGCCGACCGATATGACGATCACGTCAGAAATGGAAGATCTGGCAGCTGTGCTAGACTGGGTATCCGCTTTTGAGGGCGTGGATCTGCAGCGGATTTATCTTCTGGGCGGAAGCCAGGGCGGATTGGTCACAGCGCTTGTCGCAGAGGAGCAAAAGAAGCGGATTGCGGGAATGGTCCTCTATTATCCCGGATTTTGCATTCCCGAGATATGGCAGGAAAATTATCGCCAGATGAAAGAACTTTCGGAGATTCCGAAAAACATCGACTTCTGGGGCTTTACGCTGGGAATAAAATTTGTGGAAGACATTTCCTGCCTATCGGTATATAATAGGATTGGAAAATTTGATAAAAACGTTCTGATTATACACGGAACCGACGATGATGTCATACCGCTCGAATATTCACAGAAAGCCGTTACTTATTATAAAAACGGCCGCTTGATTGTGTTTCCGAATGAGAAACATGGTTTTACGGAGGACGGCGCCGTGAAAGCGCAAAAGCTGGCTTTTGATATGATCGGCGGATAAATGGAGGAAAGCTGCATGCGCCCCTTTTTTGTTGAACTGATGAGAACACAGAACAGCCACGAGGAGATTAGCAGAAAAGAGTTTGTGAAACTTGATCTTACAACGGGAATCCCCAGAATTCTCTATATCTTGAGAGAGGCTGAAGGATGCGTACAAAAGCAGCTGGCGCAGTTATGCGGAATCAAAGAATCATCGCTGGCTGTTACCTTAAAGCGGGTAGAGGCGCGGGGATACGTAAGAAAAGACCGGATTCATGTTGCCGGAAGCAAAAGCGCTTATGCAATCTATCTGACAGAAACCGGACGACAGAAGGCGGAAGAGGTTGCCGTGTTGATGGAGCGGTTAGACCGGATCTGCCTGAGCGGTTTTTCGGAGAAAGAGATTGCAGCATTCTATTCTATGCTGGATCGTGTGAAAAAGAATCTGGAGGGTTACCCAAAAGACTTTCTGTCATAATATGACAGAAAGTCTTCCGTTTCTATTGCGCATTTTGTGCATATTATATATAATATAACTAACAGAATGGCGATGAACGAGTCAAACACAAGGTTGCTTCATTTTGATTTCCGGGCATGGCGGAATCGTGGACAGAAAGGGGAGAGGTATATGAATACGATCATTACGATAGGGAGACAGTTTGGATCAGGCGGCCGTGAGAT
>JAMPGN010000032.1 GCA_023663915.1 Eubacterium sp.
TTTTAGGCTGCTAAGTCTTATTTTTCAATCTAACTATACCTACCTGCGTAATGCCTTCCGCACCGCCCTCCTAAATGAAATGAAGCCAAAAGTCGAGCTGGCCTTCCTTCAAAAAAGTGAAATCCCAATGCTGCCGTGACCATAAGGACGGTTTTTATGTCCATGCCAAACCCAGCAGATGTGATCCCGAAACCGTTGTAAAATACACCGGCCGTTATCTGAACCGTCCTGTGACCGCCGCCTCCCGGATTGACCGGTATGACAGGGACTCTGTCCCTTTCCATTACAACCGGCATGAAGATGACGCCTATGTGGAAGAAACCCTCCCGGTTATGGAGTTCATGGAACGTCTGATACAGCACATCCCAGAAAAGCATTACAAAATGATCCGTTATGGCGGTATTTATGCACGCCACTGAGAAATCGACAAAAACTCCACCGTGCCATATCACGTGAAAAACACCATATTTACAGGAGCTTCAACAAGTGGCGCACTGCCATCCTCTCCGCTTTTGGCTATGACCCACTGAAATGCGAATGTGGCACAACCATGCTGTTTCTGGAGCTGTACTTTAATCATAAACGTGTTTCTCTGGAAGAACTGTACGACAAAGCCATGTCCCATTCCCGTGGAAGAAAGTCGTCTGCATGACTTCCCAAATTTCCTCCTATGCGCTATACTCCTTTCAAAGGAGGCTACCTGCATGAAACCAGATACAGAGAAACTACGCAAAAAATATGTGGATAACCCTCCAGAAGGAATGACATCTGGGGACATTCACCGCATGAGCGAGGATGACCTATTTCCTATAAAGTGAAAAATTTTGATTCTCTTCTCTCGTAAAATACCAAAAAGGCATTTTATTTTTTGACGCCTTTCGCCCCCGATAAATTCGCATTCTGCAAAATATTGCTATCAAAAGATGTCAGAACACTCTTCTCCTCCCGCTCTCTCTTAAGGGCAAAACCTACCATCTCGTCAAGCAACTGCGCATAGGGCTTCCCCAACGCCTCCCACAAATAGAACGCCAGAGAACCAGGAATTGGATTGATCTCGTTCACATATACCTGATCGGTGTCCCTGTCGATCATGAAATCAATTCTCGACACACCATTACAATTTAATACCTGAAAAGTTTTCACTGCCATCTGTCTGATTTCTTCCCTTTTCTGTGGGGTCAGATTCGCTGGCAATTCCCTCTTAGCCGTGCGCATCCCTTCCGAGCCACCCTTGCTGCCCGCCACATATTTATCTTCATAACTCAATATCTCGTCACTGGATATCGGTTCTTCGCATTCGGAAGCATGAGCTTCCTCATAATCGCCTAACACGGCGCAGTTGATCTCCCGCAGATTCATGATGGCTCGCTCAACCAAAACTCGCGCACCAAACGTAAAAGCGTATTCCAACGCCTCCCGCAGATCTTCCCGGTCTTGCGCGACCTTGATTCCCACGCTAGAACCGAGATTGACCGGCTTTACAATGACCGGATAGCTGATCTTAGCCTCCACCTTGTCATAGGCTGCCTCTTCGTCTCTTTCATACTCTTTGGCATTTAGCGTCACGCAGTCTAACACCGGAATACCGTTATCCTTAAGCACGGTTTTCATCACATATTTGTCCATAGTCACGGCGGATGACGCCACGTCACAGCCTGCAAATGGAATGTTGTAATGCCGCAGATAACCTTGCAGTGAACCGTCCTCTACATTCGCTCCATGCACCACCGGAAACGCCACATCGATCTGTGCCACCACCGAATTGCCAAACTTCTTGACCGGATACTGAATCAGTTGCAGTTGTCCCTGCTCGCACATGCAGAAAACTCTCGTGCTTTTCTGCAGCAATGCCGGAATATTCTTATAATTGGCGATATCCGCGATAGCCTCACCCGTATAGAGTTCATTGTCTTTGGTAATGTAGATCGGAACAGGCTCGTACTTCTCTCTAGGAAAAGAATTATACGCCTGCAATCCCGATATCACGGACACCTCATGTTCCACACTCTTACCACCAAAAAACACACCTACCCGAATTTTCATTCCAACAACCACGCCTTTCTTCCAACTTACGACCTTATCACAATAGAATACAATATTTCTGTTCTCTGAATCATTACACCTCAAATGTTTCCATGATAATCACGCATAATTATCCGGCAAATCATTCTCAATTAAAACCACTTTCTGTTTCTCATTAGGAATCGCATGGACCATCTGAAACGCTTCCTGTAATGTATCTACCACAATCATTTTGTTATGGGCAAATCCTGCCTCCGTCAGTCCGTCCTGGATCGGTTTGGTCTGCTCCTTGCCGATCAGCACAGCATAGTCACATTTGTCCGCCGCATAGATGCCCGCTTCTTTATTCTCATCATACTGCTTCTCGCCCAGCTCCACCATACCGGGAGTCATTAAGATCCGCAGTTCCTTAAACATTGCCAGCGTATCAAGCGCCGCCTTAAATCCGTTCTTGTTGGAATTATAGGCATCATCTAACACAATCCATTCTCCCTGTCTTCTAAGCTGAAGACGATGTTCCACGCTCTCTAACTGCTTCACCGGATAACGCAGTTTCTCCATGGGTATCCCCAGCGTGTGTGCCACGGCGATCGCTCCTGCGATATTCTGCACATTGTGACTTCCCACAAGCCGCGTATGAAACTCATACTCGTCGCCGTTCTCATCGCGCATCCGGAATGCGGACCCTCGTGGTGAAACGGTGATATCATATGCCTGAAAATCGAGTCCCTCACCTGTCGTTCCGTAGCTTACGACATTTTTATCTGTTCTATGCGTGCGGATATACTCATTGTCATAATTGAGAAAAATTTTGCCGTTTGACGGCACAGCATCCGCTAGCTCAAATTTCGTGCCAATAATATTCTCAATCGTATGAAAACTCTGTAAATGTTGCGGTCCGATTGATGTGATAATGCCATAACTAGGATGCACAAGATCACAGATTTCCTTGATATCCCCGACTTCCCTTGCACCCATCTCACAGATAAAAATTTCATGGTACGGTTTCATCTGTTCTCGAATCGTGCGGACAACCCCCAGCGTCGTATTATAATTGCCCGGTGTGTGCAGCACGTTATATTGTCCGGACAATAATGTACTCAGATAATATTTCACGCTGGTCTTGCCATAGCTTCCCGTCACACCGATCACTTTCAAATCCGGCATATCCCTCAGAATACGCGCGGCATCGTTAATATAGTATCGATCGATTCCTTGCTCAACCGGCTTATTCATCAGATTCACCAACAGTATCAAAAATGGCTGTAGAAGAAAGAGAACTAACAAAACGCTCTCACATACCACCACTCTATATTGTCCCGCAAGAAGAGATAGTAAAATGCCAAGCGCATAGATCAGCGCCGTGGTCATAAGCATGCGCCGTACCCTCATCGTATATACGAGAGGCTTCTTCGCCGGATGGGGTTTGTTGACTATCATAGTCATCACATTCATAATACACGCCGCAATCAGGCAGCCCCTGCCGCCAATTATTACCAGCGGAAGGGATACGACCGCATACAGGCTCCTGCCAAGCAACCTTCCGACATTGCTGTGCACTAGAACCCATTCCATATATTCTCTCGGCTTATAAGAATTTTGCTGGAACATATGCACAATATAAAGTTCATACCAGACAGCTCCCACCAGATAAGTGGTAAACCATATGATTGTCAACGCAATATACATAAGTATTATTCCTATCTAATCTCTGCTTATTCCCTATTTCATTTCCGTCATCATTCATTCTAATTGTTATGCCCTCTGAACCATAGCACCTATTCCCTGTACTCCCACACCCCGCATAATATCCAGAAATTGTCATTTCACATACAATCATCCAAAAAATGCCATCAACGCCCCATGTACCTTGGGCGCCTGTTCCGCGAAAGAAAAGTGTCCCGCGCCTTCGCACACCACCAATCCAGCATCTGGAATCAATTCTTCCATCCGCTTTGCGTCCGACAACGGCGTTGCGGTATCCCGATCACCCCAAATCAACAGTGTCGGACATTTGACTAGATGCATCAGCGGCTCTAAGTCTTCATTCACTACCTTAACCAGCGTCGCACGCATAGTCGGCGTAGCATTATTATAGTCAGCGGAACCGCGTTTACGCCTCATATTATCTACTGCATCAGGGTAGAGAAAATGCAGTACTCTCGTACTCATAACCGCGCGTCCAATCTTGTAACATCTAAGGCTTACCTTCTGCCAAAGACTCTTCTTCGGTAGAATACCTGCACTGTCAATCAGAACGGCTTTCTCGATTGTAAACGGAATGTTCTCCCGCGCATTCATCTTAAAAAATACCCTTCCACCAAAAGAGTGTACCACAACACTGAGCTTCGATATTCCAAAAGAATCTATGAATTTGAGGACAAAATCGACATAATCGTCCACGCACCACGGCTCGGACGGTTCCTGCGTCCTACCGAATCCCGGCATATCTAACGCGATTACCCTGTGATTTCTCTGTAGCACCTGAATCATACCCGCATATAAAGTAATGTTAGCCCCCCAGCCATGCAAAAGCAGGATCACTTCACCCTCGCCCTCATCTATATAGTTGACTGTTATCGAATCGATCTTCTTAACCACTGCTCTCTCCACATATTCCCCGCAGACCATGACATGAATACACCACGCCCTGAATCCGTATCAGCAATTTAAGTCAAACAATTACTATCATATACCTATGCCCGACATTTGGCAATTATGTTTCTGCCTCCTGCCGTACAAAATGTAACAGTTCAGCCATGCCATTCATAATTTGCCAGAATATACATTATGCACAAAGCTTTACAAGCTGGCTGGCAAATTATTCATGTCGGGCGTCCGCCCTATAGAAATGATTGTGCAACTTGCCTTTAGTGAGCAAGCTCCCACAGACAAGTTGTACAATCATTTCTGCATGGCTGAACTGTTACTACAAAATATTCCAAATCCGCTCAGCAAAAGTATTGCCAAAAGTATCGTCAAAATTACTGCCAGTGTTTCGTAATTGCCACGATTCTATTGTACTGTATAAAGGGCGACGGCTGCAACCTCATTTCTCCATATAATCTTCATAATCCATCTCGCTGGCAAACAACATATACTCTCCGTTAACATAACCCATGTAACCGCTTTCCACTGTATAACCTTTCATATCCTTACCTCCTGTATTCAAATATATCGAACTTTTGTTCTGGCATAAGGATACAAAAAATAGAGTCCGATATTCTGGACTCTATCTAAATTTATCACCGTTTTTAAATATTTTTTCATGTGGTAGATTATCATTTGTCGCTTTATCGCCTATTTTTATGATAGTTCCCACATCTCCCTGATTTTTCCGACAATCCGCTTTAACTCTTTCACCACTACATCTAACTCTTCCTTTGTATTCTCCTCACTAAGCGTCATGCGCAGTGCGCCGCGCGCCTCCTGTGGAGAACGCCCAATCGCCAGAAGAACATGAGACGGATCAAGCGAACCTGTCGTACACGCTGATCCGCCAGACGCACAGATGCCCTGCATGTCCAACATGATAAGCGCCGACTCACTTTCCACGGACTCAAAACTGAAATTGACATTTCCCGGAAGGCGTCTGGTACGATGTCCATTCAACCGGGCGCGGGGAATTTCTCGCTCGATCTGTGCAATCAGGTAATCTCTCAGCGCAATCTCTTTTTGTGCCTTTTCTTCCATGATACGGTAAGCGCGTCTTACCGCTGCCGCCAGACCGACAATGCCAGAAACATTCTCTGTCCCAGCACGTCTGCCTCTCTCCTGCTGCCCGCCGTGCATAAACGAACGCATCTTGACCTTTTTACTGATATAGAGAAAACCCACACCTTTGGGACCGTGAAACTTATGTCCGCTGGCTGACAACAGATCGATATGGCACTCCGCTGCATCGATCGGAAGCTGACCATATACCTGAACCGCGTCCGTATGAAATAATATTCCATGTTTATTTGCAATTTCCCCGATCTCTTTGATCGGCTGAATCGTTCCGATCTCATTGTTTGCATACATGATGGAAATCAGTATCGTGTCGGGACAGATCGCTTTTTCAAGCTGCTCCACATTGACAAACCCGTCTTCGTCCACGTCCAGATAAGTGACCTTAGCCCCCTGTTTCTGCAGATATTCACATGTATGCAGCACAGCATGATGCTCTATCTTAGAAGTGATAATATGGCTTCCTTTCTCCCGGTACGCCTCATAAACCGCCTTTAACGCCCAGTTATCCGATTCTGTTCCGCCCGCCGTGAAATAGATCTCGTTCGTTTCCGCTCCCAGCGTCGCCGCAATCGTCTCCTTGGCATCGATAATCGCCTTTTTGCTTTTGCTCCCTAATCCGTAAATGCTCCCCGCGTTGCCGTAATATTCCGTAAAATACGGCAGCATGGCATCCACAACTTCCGGCGCCGTCCGTGTTGTCGCCGCGTTATCCAAATAAATCATACTTTATTTCCTCATAATATTTACGATTCTGCTTTATCGGAACGGATTGCTCATTCCTTCTCTATGATTTGCATTCTACATCTTTTGCCTACTGACTTTTATATCAGTGCTTTTTATAATAGCACTTCCTCCATATCCGCCAGTACCGCCTCCGTCAATGCCAGTAGCGTCTCCTCATCTTTTTCAATTACGCCGCACTTCTTATACCGCAGACGGAATACCGGAGTTCCTTTCGGGTCAAAAGTCAACCTGTCCTGATAAGCTTTCAGCAGACCGGGAATATTTTCTACCTTAATGGGCGCGTCCATTCTCATCAGGAAACGTATCACCTCATTTTTACCCTTTACTTCCGACATAAATAACCGGTGCGCGTGCGAACGAATCAAGGCTATACGAAGCAGGTTTTCCGCCGACTTGGGTATCTCGCCAAAACGATCCATAAGCTCCTCTCGCATATCGTCGCATTCCTTTTCGTTGTCGATTCCCGCGATGCGCTTATAAATATCCAATTTCTGCATCTCATTGACGATATAGGACGGCGGAATATACGCATCTGCCTCCAAATCAATACTTGTGTTAAAATCCTCTATCGTGGAAATTCCTTTGAGTGTCTTCACTGCTTCGTTTAACATTTTGCAATACAAATCATAGCCTACTGCCTGCATGTGCCCGTGCTGTTTCGCACCTAACAGATTGCCCGCGCCTCGGATCTCCAAATCTCGCATGGCAATCTTAAAACCGCTTCCGAGATCCGTAAATTCCTTGATCGCCTGCAATCGTTTTTCCGCCACTTCCTTGAGCATTTTGTCTCTTTTATACATCAAAAAGGCATACGCCGTCCGATTAGAACGCCCGACGCGCCCTCGAAGCTGATACAACTGCGCTAACCCCATCTGATCGGAATCGTGTACAATCATCGTATTCACATTGGAAATATCCAGTCCGGTCTCGATGATCGTCGTGGAGACAAGCACGTCGATCTCCCCGTCAATAAAATTATACATGATGCGTTCTAGTTCGCTCTCCTTCATCTGTCCGTGCGCAAAAGCTACATTTGCCTCCGGCACCAACTTCTGAATCGCCGCCGTGACATCCGCTATATTGTTGACCCTGTTGTAGACATAGTACACCTGCCCCTCCCTGGAAAGTTCCCTGACAATCGCTTCTCTCACCAGCTCCTCACTGTATTCACAGACAAAAGTCTGAATCGGATGCCTGTCGTTCGGCGCTTCTTCCAGAACACTCATGTCCCGGATACCGATCAGACTCATATGCAGCGTCCTCGGAATCGGGGTCGCTGTCAGCGTCAGTACATCCACATTCTCTTTTAGCTTCTTGATCTTCTCTTTGTGCGTCACACCGAAACGTTGTTCCTCGTCGATAATGAGCAGCCCCAGATCTTTATACTTCACATCCGCCGACAGAACCCGATGTGTACCGATCACAATATCCACCATGCCTTTTTGCAGATCGACGATTGTCTTCTTCTGCTCAGCAGACGTGCGAAATCTGGACAAAAGATCGATCCGCACCGGATAGTCCTTCATCCTCTGCACAAACGTGTTGTAATGCTGCTGTGCCAAAATGGTTGTCGGAACAAGATAAACCACCTGCTTATTCTCCTGCACAGCCTTAAATGCCGCGCGGATGGCAATCTCCGTCTTACCGTACCCCACATCGCCACAGATCAGGCGATCCATGATCTTGCTGCTCTCCATGTCCTCTTTTGTCGCAGCAATCGCACTGATCTGATCTTCCGTCTCCTCAAAAGGAAACAGCTCCTCAAATTCTTTCTGCCATACGGTATCCTCACCGTACTTATACCCCTGGCTCTGCTGTCTGACCGCATAGAGCTTGACCAGATCCTGCGCAATCTCGTCCACTGCGGTACGCACTTTTGACTTTGTCTTGTTCCACTCCTGTGTACCCAACTTATTGAGTTTCGGCTTACTGCCCGACTCGGCGGAAGCGTACTTCTGAATCACGTCAAGCCCCGTAGCGAGCACATAGAGAATCCCGCCATCCCGGTAGGATATCTTAATATAATCTTTGACGATCTTCTCCACTTCTACCTTCTCAATCCCCTGGTAAATACCTAAACCGTGGCTTTCATGTACAACATAATCGCCCACTTTCAGCTCATTAAAATTATTGATCTTCTGTCCTTGATAGAGTTTCTTCCTTTTTTTCTTCTTCTCCGCCCCGAAAATATCACTCTCCGATATGACCATGAACTTGATGAGCGGATATTCAAACCCTTTGAGTACCCTGCCGTAGTACGTTATGACCTCCCCCGGCTGTACCTCCCGCATGGGATCTTCCGTATAAAAGGCGCTGACCTCCTGATCTCGCAAATCTTCCGCCAGCCTCTTCGCCCTCGTCCGTGAACCGGAAAGCAAAAGTACCCGGTAGCCGCGTTTTTTATAATGTTTCAGATCGTTGACTAACGCTTCAAAACTGTTGTTATAAGAGGCAAGACTCCTCGTCTGAATATCAAATCTCCTGTCCGCCTTAAAAAGTGAGCTCTTCGCATCGATCATCGAAAGTGTCACAACTCTCCCCTTCGCAATCTTCGCTGCCGTCTCCTCCATGCTGTACAGAATGTCCATCTGCCCCGGAAGAATATAGCCTTTCTCTACCCGGTGCATCATGCTCTCCCGAAATTCCAGTTCGACCGCCGAGGCATGTTCCTTGACGCGTGTCGGTTCCTCTATGAAAACACAGCTTTTCGCCCGCTCGAAACAGTCCAGAAACGTCGATAATTTTGAATAAAAATATCTCACATAGCTTTCCAGATTCACCGCATTCCGCGACAATCCTAACTCCAAAAGCTGTTCCGCCAGCTCCCCAACCTGCGTCTCAATACGGTGCGCCTCCTCCGTCTTCCTATCGCCGCGCAGTTTCGCCGCATACTGCTTACACTCCGCCTGAATTTTCCGAATACCGCCCCGCAGTTCATCTTCTGATAAAATTAGTTCGGTAGCCGGATAGATCGTAATCGACTCCAGTTTCTCTATGGAACGCTGGCTCAAAATATCGAAACTGCGAATCGATTCCACATCTTCCCCCCACAGTTCAATACGATAGGGATTCTCCTCCGTCAGATCAAATATATCGACAATTCCACCGCGAATGCTGAACTGTCCCGGCGATTCTACTTGATAATTTTTCTCATATCCCAACTCCACAAGCCGCGTCGCCAGTGCATTCTCGTCCACACTGCTCTGTTTGTCAATGTGTATCACATGTTTTTTCCATGCATCCACCGGTGTCTGAGGAGCCATTAATGCAGCATAAGTCGTGATCACCGTAACCGGTTTCCCTTCCATCAGTTTACGCAGACATCGGATTCGTTCCATCGTCAACTGATTCCCGTGGATATCCGCCTGAAAAAAGATCAGGTCTTTCGCCGGATACAACATGACATTTCTGTCATAAAACTTATAATCCTCATACAGCTCTTTTGCCCGAAGATCACTGAAAGTCACGATGATCTTACACCGGATTCCCTCACTGAGTCCGTAAATCATATGCAGCTTTTGAGAGTCCACGCACCCGCTTAACGCCACGGAGACCTTGTCTTTCGTAAGCATTTTTTTAATTTCTTCATATTCTCCCAATTCTTCCAAGGGAGCAAGTAAAGCCCTCACATTTTACCTCCCTGCCTATTGCGAACTTCTTAGCGAGCAGCCCCTTCTGCGAGCTTTAGAAATTCCTTTCGCGCTTCTATACGGAGAATGCATGCTTTTTATGCATTCTCCTGCGCGAAACTTTAGAACTTCTTAGCGAAGCAGCCCTTGCTGCGAGCTTTTAGAAGTTCTTTTCGCGCTATTGTACAGATTCATCGCCGCATCCGCACCCTCCGCAATCATGACTTCGACGGCATCCGCCGCGCGCCGCACACTTTCATCCATAATCTCCCGCTCTTCCTTCGTAAAATGTCCAAGCACATAGTCCACCAGATCATATCCTGCCGGTTTTTCACCGACACCCATCTTAATACGCTGAAACTCGTCGTGCCCTAAATGCAGGATAATGTTCTTGAGTCCGTTGTGACCGCCTGCGCTGCCTTTTTTGCGTATACGGATCTGCCCTATGTCCAGACTGACATCGTCCGAGATCACGATCAGCTCACGTTTTTCATCTATCTTATAAAAGTCTATGACTTCTCGAATACTTTCACCACTCAAATTCATGTACGTCTGCGGTTTCACCAGAACTGTTTTCTGCCCGCCCACAATGCCTTTGCCTAGGAGTGCCTTGTGTTTCCGCTCTCCCACCGTGATATTGTTTTTGGACGCAATCACGTCAATCACGTCAAAACCGATGTTATGTCTTGTATTCTGATATTGTCTGTCAGGATTTCCCAAACCTGCAATAATGTACATAGTTACCTCGCTTCTGAATTTCGTCCCTCTTCGCCCTCATACAGACTCAACTGTTTTCCGTCGCTCAGAAACAATAGGTCTGCCTCTCTGGAAAAAAGAAGCCTGCTGCCACATTTCTCACTGCTTTCTAGAATTTCTTTGTCCGCTGAATCCGATGTGACCACGGCAAATTCCGGATTAAGAGTCTCAAATAACTTACTTGAAACGCTGTTTGCCCTCCCATGATGCGCAACCTTATATAATGCTACTTCCGGTAAATTCATGGTCATAAGCTCTTCGCTCCGCTTCCGCTGCGCATCTCCGGCAAAAAACATTTTGACTTCCCCATGCTGCGCTAGTACCGCCAGCGAATAATTATTATCTTTTTTATAATGTTTTTCATGCGGCGGATAGATCCAAAGCTTTACATACCCCGTATTGATTTCCCATACGCGATTCGGATAGTATACCGTAATTTTCCGTTCCTTGCAATAGGTTTCCACTGCCGTCAGTTCTTCTTCCTCACCATCATAATACGGATGGAACACTTTTTCCACTGGAATTTCTTTCAGGATGGCAAGTGCACCACCTATATGGTCTTTATCCGGATGAGTCAGAATAAGCGCGTCAAGATTCTCGATTCCTGCCTCCTGCAATTCCTGTATGATATGCTCACCATCCTGTGCCTCGCCAGTATCAATCATTACCGCATCTGCTCCCGCATTTATAATAATACAGTCCGCGTCGTCTTTTGTCTGCAAAATGCGCACCTGTAGATCGGAATCGTTCTCCGTGGGGCTGTGGACATTCTGACCATGAACCACCAGAGAAACCAGACCTATGATCAATAGCAATAGGATTCCTGCATAAGCAAGCGTTCTTTTTTTCATTTTCGGCTCCTTTTATCAGTATATGTCAAAAAAGCGGCTGAAAACACACCGCATAATCCTGCCGCATTTCCAGCCGTAAATTTCTGTTATTCTCTTTTCTTAACGCCTATCCTTTCACAGCTCCCATTGCGATTCCCTGTGTAAAGTATTTCTGGAAGGCAATAAACACTGCGATAATCGGAATTGCCGCCAACGATGCACCGGCCATGATCAAGCCAAAGTCTGTGGAGTTCTCCGCCTGCAGTTTCGCAATACCAAGCGAAATCGTCAGTTTATTCGTACTGTTCAACATGATCAACTGCATGAAGTAATCATTCCAGCTATTGATAAAGGTAAAAATCGCCAAAGCGCCGATACCCGGCTTAATCATCGGTAAGACGATCTCAATAAAAGTCTTAGCCTCGCCCGCACCGTCAATTCTCGCCGCCTCCAACATTTCTCCCGGAACCCCTTCCGAGAACTGTTTCATAAGAAATACGCCGAAAGGCCATCCTACCGTTGGGAAGATTACCGCCCAGATCGTATTATAAAGGGACAACGCCGACATCTCTCTAAGCAGCGGAATCAATATAACCTGTTTGGGAAGCGCCATCGCGCATACGATCAAGGTAAACAAAGCATGCTGCCCTTTGAAACGCTTCTTAGCCAGCGCATATCCTGCCATGGCAGAGGTAATACAAGTAAGTATCATTGCCATCACGGACATAAACACTGTATTGACTAGCCAGCGGATCGCCGCCGGAACCACCGGACCTGCCGTAAAGATAATCGGCTTTCCATCCGCTGAGAATTTACTGCTGAAAGGTATGCCAAGCTCCCACAAAGGCGCTGTCTGACGGCTGAATAACTTATTAAAATTATCGGCTACCCATTCTTTGGGAAACCAGTCGGGAGTCGTTGCATTGATTGACGCCGCGGTTTTAAAAGCTCCCGTGACAATCCAGTAAAGCGGAAAAGCAAACAGAATTGCAAGGATAACCAATATAATCAACGATATAATTTTATAAGGACTTGTTCGTTTGATACCTGAATTCATACTCTCACCTCCCTACTTTTCCTTAGCCAGTTTGAACTGTACCGCGGAAAGAAGTGCAATGAAGATTGCAAGAACCACGCCCATTGCGTTTCCATAGCCATAACGGTAAAGTTTAAATGCCGTGTAATAAATATAATACATAACCGTATCTGTGCTGTGGTTTGGTCCACCGGAAGTAAGTAACTGAATCAATGCAAAACACTGAAAACTATTAATCGTCGTAATTACTAGAATATACAACGTGGTAGGCATAATAAGCGGCCACTTGATTTTCCAGAACTGCTGCATACTGGTGGCGCCGTCAACCTCCGATGCCTCTACCAGCGATGAATCCACATTGCCGAGCGCCGATACATAAAGTACAATCGGCTGTCCGATCGAGGTAGTAAGCAGGATTAGGATAATACACCATAGAGCGAATCGCTCATCGCCAAGCCAGTTGATATTTTTGTCAATCAGTCCAAGTCCTGTACCGATATAATTAAAAATTCCATAATAATTGTTGAACATCCACTTCCACACTACGGTAACTGCCACCGAACCGGTAACGACCGGCAGATAGAAAACACATCGGAAAGTAGATAGAATCGGGCTCTTAAGTTTATAAATTGCCGAGGAAACCCACAAGGAAAAAATGCATACCACCGGCACGGAAACTAGTACGATCACAAACGTATTTTTCAAAGCCCGAAGGAAAATCGCATCATGCCATAATTCCGTGTAATTCTGAAAACCTATAAAAACATCCTTTGTATCGTTTCCCATGGTAGAATCAAAAAAGCTTGTATAGATACAAAGAATCATCGGGATCACTACAAACCCTATAAAGAAAATCATATTTGGCAGAAGAAACAGATATGCCGAGCGCGTCTCCCTGCGCACTAGCGCCTTGCTCCTGCCCGTTATGCTGGATGATTTTGCCATGAATAACACCCCTCTCCTTGACTTGTTCTACACTAGGAAGGGAATACTATCCATCCCCATCCATACATAGGAGCCGCGCGGAAGGCGGCGGGGTTATCACTAACCCCAATCCGCCGCCGGCGGGAATCACTCATTAGTTTGCTGCGTCTGCTGCCGCATTCGCATTCTGAACAAATGTTGCAACCTCAGTCTCTACATCTCCGCCTGTACCAACACGTTGTAACATATTCCACCATTCTGTACGAGCCTCTGCCCAGCCCGGAACTACCTGGTAGTAGTCACCCATAGAAGGCATGAAGTATGTCGAAAACTCTTCCATGGTATCAGCGATCTCTGTACCATCATAAATACCTGTCAATGTAGGACGTACCGGGAAATAAGTAGAAGCCTTAACGCTCTCTTTTACCTGGTCAGCATCGTTACAGATAAAGTCGATGAATGTCTTCGCTGCATCGATCTTCGCCTGGTCGCCATTATCAAAGATACCGAATCCCCAGATACCGCCACAAAGTTCTGTCTTGCCATCATCGGAAGGGAACAACATCGGAAGAATGGTATCGCCGTTGTTTGTTGTGCCTGCTGCCGCGTTGTCTGAATTGGTCTGCTGTGCTGCATTCCAGCAGAATGACATTGCCAGTGTGCCATTACGGAATAAGGTAATTTCTTCGCCACCGTTGATCGATGCGTCAAAGTTAATTCCGTCCTGTGCATATAACTCCTGTAACGCCTTAACATTTTCCGGTGTATCTGCCGTGTAAGCCGTGTGCTCCGCATTCGTGAAAGTACTGCTGTACATATTGTTGATGATCGCTCTTGTACCTTGATCACCGCCCTGTCCTGAACAGTAGATCGCGCCGACATTGTCCTGACCGGAATCATGCACTGCCTGAACTGCTTTTAAGAAGTTTTCTGTCGTCCATGTGTGGGTCTCTTCATCCAGATACTGCAAAGCGTCTGCCGCCTCAAACATATTCCGGTTGATCGCCATACAATGCGCTACCATACACAACGGATATTCATAATACTTGCCATCGGAGCCTTTACATGCTGCTTCTACGGACTCATAAATTTCTCCGCCTGCCTCTGTTGCAAAAAGTTCTGACAAATCTACCATCAGTCCTCTTGCGCCCCAGTTTGCTACCAGACGCTCCGGTCCTTCCATAACAAGGTCAGGAGCCTGCCCGCCTTCGATCGCCGTATTCACCTGATCATCACCATTGGTATAATCAAGATATTCAACTGTTACGGTAATGTTCGGATATTTCGCGTTAAAACTTGCGATCAGGCTGTCAACCGTAGCGGAATCTCCCCAGTTGCCAATGGGATAAGTCCACAACGTGATGGAAGCGCTCAGATCGCCGCCTGCGGCTTCCTCTGCCGGAGCTTCCTCAGCCGTCTCCTCTGCGGCTTCCTCAGCCGGAGCTGCTTCCGGCTCTGCCTGTGTCTCCGTCTCCTCTGCCGGCTGCGTTTCTGCGGGGCTTCCGCCGCCGCATCCTGCCAGCGACAACACCATGATCATAGAAAGACCAAGTGCCATAAACTTCTTTGTCATCTTCTTCATAAATTTCTCTCCTTTTTTAAATATTTATTTTTTCAGATAAGCTACAATCCTTTCAAACATTAAAATTCCTTTCTTACACAAGTGAAAAAAATTCCTTTTAAACATTAAAAACATTAAGCTATCTGCAAAAATCAACAAAAATCATCTGCTATTTCTTCTATTTCGTCTTTATCCATCCTGCCTCTTTCCTCTGCATCTGTCAGGACCGCGATCTCTTCCTCACTCAAATATTTGGGGAAAATGCGTTCTAAGAATAAGGAAACCAGCAGCATCGTCACCACCGGCGCGAATAACAAAGGCCACCATTTCTCTATGGTATAAACAACCATCTCAACCGTCAGCATCACAATGATCACCGTGGACGGCAAATGTCTGAATGTCATAATAAAGGCAGTGCGGAACAATGCGCCCGTCCGAAATTCAAACCTTCCCATCAAAGGAAACAGATAACAGAAGATGCCTGCCGGAACTACCAGCACCACATAATACGCCATGTACATGACCACTCCTGCCGAGGTAGAAATATGATTCGCCATGACATTGTAACCCCATGCGAGGAAGATCATCACCGGTATACACAGCAGCGTAACCGGTATTCCCTGTTTCAAGTTACTCCGAAATGCCTTAAGATAGATCGTAAACGCATCATCCCTTCCATGTCGGAAGACTTTTACCGTCGTGTAGTAGAGCGCCGATGTTGCCGCTCCCGCCGTGACAACCGGTATACAGAGCAGTACCCACAATAAGGAAAGCCCCACCAGATCCACCCCTCTGGATATCATTCGGAAAAATAAATTCTCTGGGTTAAAAATGTCCCGCCACATCGGACACCACCTCTTTTCCATCGACCGTCATCACCATCACTGCGCCCTTCGGTCATCCGACCTCGATATGCCCCGATTTGAGCGCCCGAAGCGTATCATCATACATCTCCGCTTTTTCATACTTCTCACTGCTGACATAAAAGTTATAAATAATGTCCAGCATCAAAAGCAGTGGGAACTGCGGCGATATAACGTTGCCATGGTGCAGATAATTCAAGGAAGCCACCAACACTACTTCACTGCAGAAATCCGTATAAATATCTTTGTCATTCGCCGTGAATATGATCGTCTTGGCGCCTTTTTTATGAGCCTCTTTTAAGAGATAAAGCACTTCCTCTGTCTCACCGCTTAACGTCAGTCCGCATACCAGACTTCTTTTATTCAAAAACACCGACTGCATCCGCATACGATCTGTATCCTGCAGCGAATCAATATCCACACCAATCCTCATAAACCGGCTTTCCATCTCGTTTGCCGCCAGTCCGGAACTGCCCTTTCCGCATGCTACCACCCTCTCTGCCTCAAAAAGATAATGGATAACCCTGGCAATCTGCTCCTCGTCCATCAGACTGTAGGTTTTATTCAAAAGCTCCTGATAGGTATTCAAGACTTTCTTCGTACTGTTTGCCACGACTTCGTTTTGCTGGGTAAAAGTTTTCTCATATTGATAGATAAACTCCCGATATCCGTGAAAGCCACATTTCTTGGCGAATCTCGAAAGCGACGCCTCCGATACGAATATCTCTTTCGCTACATTCTGTGCGGAAAAATCCATCATCTGCTGGTTGGTAAGAAAAAAATCTGCAATATTCTTTTCCACATTTGTCAAACTGTCATATTTTGCTTCCACAATCGGAACGATAGACTTTATGTAATTATCCATATACCACCCTTACCGTTCATCCAAACATTTTCGATTGCTCTTTCAGCCCATAAGATGCTATGATAATAAAATGAGCAAGCTCGTTTACGAGATTATGAGTAATTCCTAAGAGATGACTTGCATCTTAAGAAAACTCGTCGCGAACTCGAAAAACACAACAGTAAAGGAGAAATCTTATGAGTTCAGAACCCAAAACTATTGTATGCTTCGGCGATTCCAATACCCACGGTTACAATTCCGCTAATATGGGGCGCTTCACACATAAGGAGCGTTGGACCTGTCTGCTCGCCGATTTATTAGGAGCCGGTTATCTTGTCCGCGAAGAAGGTTTAAGCGGCAGAACCACTTCTTTCGAAGACCCTCTCTTTGAAGGATTAAACGGTTTTTCTTATATTCATGCCTGCATGCTTACGCATGAGCCTGTAGATCTGCTGATCATCATGTTAGGCACGAATGATGTCAAAGAGCGTTTCAGCGCGACTCCAGAAAATATCACCAAAGGACTGGATCGTCTGGTGACGAAAGCGATCCATACTCCCGAAGCGTGGAGAGACCAGCCAAACATCCTCATTATTGCACCTCCCCCTATCGAGGAAGGCTACTACGAAACCGATATCGGTCCCGAAATGGGAAAAGGATGCCTGGAGAAATCCAAGGCGCTTGCACCGCTGTACCGGAAAGCTGCCGAACGTTTGGGATGTCATTTCCTGGACGCCGCTTCTGTTCCCGGCGTAGGTATGTATCCCTACGACCATATGCATTTAAGCCTTGAGGCTCACAAATGCCTTGCCGTAAAACTTGCCGAACTGATTCCGCAAATCTGTTAATATATATTATAGCGTATATTAATGTATATACCTGGTTTTTGCATCGCGTATCATCTTTGCCGCTTCTTCCACAATCGGCATATCCTCCGGTATCAATGAGGCAAGCGGTTTGCGTACCCCGCCAAGTTCCAGACCTTCATTGATCCGGAGAATCTCTTTGATCACAGCGTACATATTTCCATGCGCCTGACACATTTTGTAGATCACTTCGTTGGCGGCATACTGTATTTCACGTGCCGCATCTAATTCTCCTGCTTTAACCAGTTCATCCATCTTGAGGAACAGTTCCGGCATCACGCCATACGTTCCGCCGATCCCGCCTTCTGCACCGATGACACGTCCACTAATATATTGCTCGTCGGGTCCGTTGAAAATAATATAATCATCCCCCGCCGCCTGCTTAAACATCTGAATATCCTGCACCGGCATGGAAGAATTTTTCACTCCGATCACACGCGGATTCTTTCGCATTTCGGCAAACAACCCTTGCGTCAATGCAACCCCCGCCAACTGTGGAATATTATAAATAATGAAATCCGTGTCGGGTGCCGCGCTGCTGATATCATTCCAGTATTCGGCAATCGCATACTCTGGTAAATGAAAGTATATCGGCGGAATACACGCGATAGCGTCTACACCGAGTTCTTGTGCATGTGCCGCCAGTTCCTGACTATCTTTCGTATTATTGCATGCCACATGCGCAATCACCGTCAGTTTTCCCTTCGCATGTTCCATGATTTTTTCCAGAACAATTTTGCGGTCTTCCACACTCTGATAAATACACTCTCCCGAAGAACCATTGACATAGACTCCCTTGACGCCCTTGTCAATAAAGTATCTGGTCAGCGACGCGACACCGTCCGGACTGATATTGCCTTCCTTGTCGTAGCACGCATAAAATGCCGGTATCACGCCTTTATATTTATTCAAATCTCTCATTTCCATAATCATGCCTTTCTCTTAACCTTCTAAAGCTGCCGAATTAAGCCTTATTTGTCCGAATTACTCAAGCGCGGCTGCAAACGCTTTCGTAATCAGCTGCGGTCTTGTAATGATAGAGCCTACCACCACGCTGAACGCCCCAAGTTCGATCACCCTTCTTGCCTTCTCCGGCGTATTGATATTGCCCTCTGCGATTACCTTATGTTTTACCTTAGAAATAATCTCTCTCATAATCGCAAAATCATCGGCTTCAATCTTATCCTCTTTGCTCTGTTCCGTATAACCGACCATTGTCGTTCCAATAAAATCAAACCCCAGTTCATCCGCATGAAGCGCTTCTTCTACCGTAGAGCAGTCCGCCATCCATAACTGGTCGGGATATTTTTCTTTGATCTGATGAAAGAAATCATCAAGCGTCAAACCACCTGGACGCAAAGCTCCGGTCGCGTCAAGGGCGATGATCTCCGGTTTTACTTCCATCAGTTCGTCAATTTCCTTCATACTTGGCGTTATATACACTTTACTGTCCTCATAATCGCGCTTTACAATGCCAATAATCGGCAGATCCACCTGCGTCCGTATTTCCTTGATATCTTCTTTCGTGTTCGCGCGGATACCCACTGCACCGCCTTCCCTGGCGGCTAATGCCATTCTCCCCATAATAAAAGAAGAATGCAGCGGTTCATGAGGGAGTGCCTGACAGGATACGATTAGCTTACCTTGCAGCTGTTCTATTTTGTTCTCTATCATTTCTATAATCGCCTCTTTTCTTGTTGGATTTTATAATCATTATAGCATGTTTGAAATTATTTTCAATAGAATATATTGGTTGTGAAAGTTCTTTCGTCTCTTTTGTGTATTTTTGCATGTGGAAACTATTTTTTTGTCTTTTTTTGTGCAATTTTTATAGATTCTTGTTTATGGTTTCTTTTTTTCCGTAATTTCCAATAAAATGAAAATTATCGCACTGCCAAAAATCATATGGCAAAGGAATTTTATTCTTTGTAGGGGTTTGAGAAGGTTGAAGAGCAGGTGGATGGGAATCCGGAACTAACAGACAGCCACTCAGCGCCTCAAACTTAGGGCAGGCAATTCCTGCGCCAGTGTTTTATATAAAGACCGTATCGTAGGATCGTTATCACACTCCTTGCGGTATGCCAATACAATGGAGTGCGTATCAGGTAAGGTAAAAAAGCCAAACTGTTCCATATATACCGGCTGGCTCCACAGATCCATAATGGCTACGCCATTTCCATTTTCCACCATAGAGACCATAGTGGCCTGGTTCGGCACTAATTTGATTTTGGGCGTAAACTGATAGTGTTGGAGGGCCGCTATTGTCTTAGCCTTGATATCCGGCGTTGTCTTATCGCCGAACAAGAAAAAAATTTCGTCTTGAAACTGCGCCGGAGAAGACGGACATTTACGATGCTTTGAATACAGGATTACCCTTGGCAACTGGCAGATGGGTTTGCGCTCTAATTGGGGCGCATCCAAAAAGCGGTTATCAATGGTCAGGATCAGATCCAGATCGTTTTGCAGCAGAAGCTGGCACAGCCTGTCGAAAGGATGGCACTCCACTTCAATATTCAGATATGGATACTCCCGTCCCAATACGTCCAGCATAGTGGGCAGGAAATGGGAAATCGTCCATCCGGTGGCATACGCAAACCGTAGGATCATAGAGGAATGACGTTGAAGTTGGTCGCTTTTTTGGCGGGCCATTTGAAACTCTTCCTGACAGCGTGAGAAAGCTTCAAAGTAGATTTGCCCACTCTGTGTGAGTTCCAGCACTTTGTTGGAAGCGCGGGTAAATAATCTGACATTCAGTTCCCGCTCCAGCGAGGCGATGGTACGGCTGATCCCCGGCTGCGTCTGATAAAGGTTCTCCGCTGCCCTGGTAAAATTCTTTTCCCTTGCCGCCTCTAAAAAACAAATGATTTGATTATCGTTCACTGCATTTCCCTCTGCCAAAATCAAGATTTCTCCTATTCACCATAACACATTTGATATGGCTTGTAAACGGATTGTTATTTCAAATTCAGCAGCGTCTTTGCTAAAATGAAGCCATATTAAATTTAAAGGAGGAATTAATTATGTCTTTTGAGTATCGTCCCATGCGCAGTGTCATTTATGTGGATTGCGTGCGTGAAGAGTACCGCCATCGTCTCCAGCATTGGGTATATGCTATCCATGTGCCGGACAGCATTAGTAAGTTTGCCCCTTACTGTAATAAGTACGCTTTTTACAATGCACTGCCTGTACCCCCTGAAGGTGATCGCTTCGGAACCCGCCGGATGCAGATGACCGAACACTACTGGATGGTCAATGAGATGACCCCGGAGATGAGCGCAAATATCTATGCCGAGCGGATGCCTGCTGAGGTGTTGCGCTGGCAGGGAATGCTCCCTGACAGCGACGAGGCTGTTGCTGCTATGGCCAATCTGGACGGTGATGAGGCCCGTTCTTCCGGCGGTGACAACGGAATGCCTCCCTTCGTATTTGCCCATGTGCCCATCAACTGGCAGGATGATTACAAGGGTGCTGGCCGTACTGTTGACGATGGTCCTAACTACCGCTGGCAGTTTGTGTTGCGTTGGCCATGTGAAAAGACTGGCGAGAAATGGTTTCAAGAAGTATTCGTGCCATATTTCCAGAGCCGCCCAGAGGTTAACCGTTTCGTGTCCAGCAAGATTTATCATGATGTGGTAGGCTGTCAGTTCCACCGTATGGTAGAGATGTGGTTCGATGGCCCGGAGGAGTGGTATGCCGCAGCCGTGGAGGG
This sequence comes from Eubacterium sp., assembly GCA_023663915.1. The sequence continues at coordinate 21,517 of JAMPGN010000032.1, forward strand.
AACGAAAAATATGGCTCAGCCTGATTGGGCAAAAGAAGCGCCCGCCGAGGCTCCCCAGGCACAGTTCCCCTTCCTCAAATCGAACCACTACATTGTCGGAATGTTCCTGTCCGATATGGCGGCCAGTGATAATCTGACTCAGTACCGGGGTTATCTGACTATGCGATAATCTGATCTAAAATAACATTGGAGGAAACAATATGAAAATTCTTGGTATTTCTTTAGGACGTTTGAATGGCAACAATGACTGTATGTGTAAGGAAGCTCTGATGGGAGCTAAGGAAATGGGCGCCGATGTGGAGTTCATTCATCTGCTGGACTTGCACATTGAACACTGCACCGGCTGCAACGCTTGCTCCGGAAAGGCTTTTGCAGGTAAGGGCAATAAATGCGTCATCAACGATGACTTTGAGTGGTTGGTGGATAAGATGTTCGATGCAGACGGCATTATCTTTGCTGTACCCATCTTCTGCGAAGGAGGTCCCGGACTGTTCCACACCATTATGGATCGTTTCGGTCCCCGCATGGACAAAGCAACCTGCCTGATCGGTGAAAAAACAGCTCCTGGCAGCATTGATCCCCGTTACCTCAATAATAAGATTTGTGTTTCTTACATATCCTTTGGTGGCTCCGAGTGGATCACGCGCGTCCAGGGCGATTGCTTTATCCAGTCTATGACTCCCCTGTGGAAGATTATTGACAATAGATTTTACGATCATTCCTTGAATATTATGGGCGATGACGCCAGGATTGCCGAAATTCATCAGGTCGGCGTCAATATGTATAATGCCTGCAAAGATCCTGACAATGCTGTCTATCAGAGTGAGCCAGGCGTGTGTCCACACTGTCATGGTCGGGAATTTTATTTCGCAGAGAACGGCGATGTAGTATGCGACCAATGTGGTATCGTAGGCAGCATGGAAATCACTGAAAACGGCCCGCGCTTTATTTATGATGAGGAGAAGCAGATTCCCATCGCGCATGATGTGTTGAGCGGGAAATTCGCCCATATGGAGGACATTGGCCGGGCGCTGGGCGCTCAAATGGAGTTCAAGAAGAGCGATGTCTATAAAACCAGATTCCAGCAGTATAAGGATTTTATTCGCCCTATCAAACCGGAAAAATAAATCATAAATAAGGAGTAACCTATATGAGTGAAAAATTTTATGCAAAAAGTCCTGGAAATGAAGGTTACATTAAGAATATGGAGGTTGTCGGCTTTCACAATGCCGACAACCACTACCTGTTTCAATCTCAACTGTACAAGACAAAAGATGGACGGTATTATCTTTATGGCGGCTGTTTTTATGGCTATGGCGTGGAGATTCTGGAAGTGACTGATCCGGCTAATCCTCGGCACGTCCAGTATATGCCGGTGATGGACCCCGAAGAGCATCCCTATATGTCCACCCCGAAGGTGCAGATTTGTGATGATTTGATGATTGTGGCCAACGGCAACTGTATCCCGATTATTCATGGCCCCGCGCCAGAGCACTATAAACCAGCCCCTGGCGGCGTTCATATCTACAGCTTGAAAGACGATCCGGAACATCCTAAAAAGCTCTCTTTTTGGGCTACCGGTGATGAAGATAATCCTGCTGCGGGCGTTCATCGTTTCACTTACAACGGTGGGAAATATCTTCATTTGTCCGCCACCGCTCCTGGCTTCATTGGTTATATTTACCGTATCATTGATATAGCTGACCCTGAGCACCCTGTGGAGGCTGGCCGTTGGTGGAATCCTGGCCAGTTCTTGGGGAATCAGACGAAAGCCACGCAGGAAAAGGAAATTTATGGATGGAACGGCTACGATACTTACCCTGGCTATGTCCATTTCCCCTATGCAGATACGGACAGAAATCTGACCTATATTAGTTGTGTGGGAGCTGGGTTCAAGATTCTGGACATTTCCAATCCCCAAGTTCCCCAAACGTTGGGGGAAGTTAAAATGACGCCACCATTTTCCACAAAATTCGGCGGAGCTTTGTGCCATACTTTTATGCCGATTTTGGGCACAAATTATGCTGTGGGAATGCAGGAAGGTGAGCGGTTTTGGTGTTATTCCAAGGATATTCATGACAAATTTGGGACGCAAGCTATGTGCGGCATTGAGATGTTTGATGTGTCCGACCCAACCGACCCTGTCATGATTGCGGTGTTCCCTTATCCGGAGGTTCCGGAGAACTTTCCGTATAAAAACTTTAATTATTGCGGCATGAATTATCCAAGCCCTATGGGTCCTCATAACCTTCATGAGCCTATGACACATAAAACGTGGCTAGAAAACCGCAAAGATCGAGTGTATGACTGTTATTTTCATGCCGGACTGCGCGTCTACGACGTGTCCGATCCGTTTGTTCCCAAGGAGATTGCCTACTTTATTCCACCCAATCCCGAAAAACCTTTATGGGAATTGGAAATGGCTAACAAGCCATTGGGCACGGCAGAGGATTTAGTCGTAGATGACCGGGGATATATTTATCTTAATACCATGCATGACGGTGTGTATATTCTCAAGTGCTTGGTATAAAAAATCGTCGCTTGGCAACGACGATTCAGAGAATGCTTCGCATTCTCCTTCGAGGTTTTACACTGCCGCAACTCGAAGTAAGCTTAGAAATTTCCTACGAGAAAATTTCCTATGAAACCAAAATAAGGCTGCCGCTTTCGTGAAAGCGGCAGCCTTATTTCGTGATTCTGCCGTGAATTACATGCTTCGTATTTATTGTTTTTCCATTTTCTCATAGTGCTTCTGGGCTTCCCTTGCCGCGCCGAGCATTCCCGCCATATTGCCTAGTTGCGCAGGAACAACCATCACATTACGGAAAGAGGGGATAATCTGTTCTTCCAATTTCTCCCGCACCTGCCGGACTACATATTCCTGCTCCATGATGCCGCCGCCTAATACAATCAGAGACGGATTGAAGATATGTGTTAGGGTAATCAATCCATATACGATTTCCATGATCCACTGGTCAATCAGCCACCCCACTTCCGGAACATCTTTGCTGGCAAAGATATCCCTGCCATTTTTCAATTCCGGAAACTGACGATTCACCAATTTCACCAATGCCGTTGTGGAAGCGTATCGTTCATAACAACCGCTAAACCTGTCCGCTTCCCAATTCCTGTCCTCCGGATGTGTGATGATTCCCCCAAACTCTCCTGCGGAATATCCCGCCCCCATATATATTTCACCATTCAGAATCATCGCGCCGCCGACTCCCGTCCCATACGTCAGACATAAGAAATCCTTCTGATCTTTCCCTGCCCCATAAAATGCCTCCCCGATCGCCGCACTGTTTACATCATTCAACACCGCCGCCGGAACACGAAAAGTATTTTCGACGGTCTCTTTTATCCTAGTGCCTGTATAGCCCGGAATATTGTCATTTGCATAGAGGATCGTTCCATGTTTCGTATCAACCTGCCCCGCAGTGCTAATGCCGATTGCCTGAAAATCCTGATAACCTCTTAAGATTTCCAGAGTCGTCTGCATCACATACGCACCGCCATATGCGGCATTAGTGTTCGTCTCCCGGACTTCCTTCATCTCATGGTCTTCCCACATTCCCGATTTAATACTTGTTCCCCCAATATCAATTACCGCTATCCTCATATTTTTTTATCATTCCTTTCCAAGGCACAAACAGTTTGTGAAAGATTTGTCAAATTCTTTCACTCTTATCTCCATTCCAGAACCTTTACGCGACGGACAACTCAAATTTCAAATTTGCACCTGCCATCCTCTGTGCGCCCATCTCCACTGCATTCTCCATCACACAGCCATTATTTATGCACCTTAATCACAGCTTTCCGAACCTGCTCACTCTTACCGTCCGCCGCCGCACATGGAAGATGCATCTCACCAGGCTCACAGATCGCAAACCTCCCCTGCCCCAGATGGCAGATTGCCTCACATTCACAGCGTCCCATGCCGATATCCCCCTCTTTCTGATAAGGCTTCGTCACTTCCTCACACAACGTCGAGAAGAGAATATCTTCCCTCCCTATCAGATCTAACTGGATATCATAATAATTTTCGTGATATTCATACTCCCATTTATCCGCCTGTGTAACCGCCTGCATAATATTGACAAACACATTCTCGCCATCAATCACATGTTTCCCATCTTCCAACGTCGCTAAATCCGTCTCCATCATATACCGCAGCGCTGTATCCAAATTTTTACTAATACCAAGATAACATTCTGCATTTTCAATCCGTCCATAAATCATTCTACCGCCCTCCCTTTCTCTTTTTCTGTATTCAGACACCAAAAGCTCTTTCGATAAGTTTCTGCTGGCAGATTGCACAAAAAGTTCACGCAGTTGTCCTGTGTAGGAGACTGAGATTTTCTTAGTATTCCGTCTGTTACACAGCAATTTCGGGACATGGATGTCCCGAAAAGCCCGAATCGCGCATGGATGCGCGTTGAGGGCGGTTGCGTCCGCTGTCACAGCTTACACCGGAATACTTAGAAAATCCATTCGACGAAACCCGACACAAGAGAACTTTT
>JAMPGN010000330.1 GCA_023663915.1 Eubacterium sp.
GTATGTATTGGCAATCCATTATAAAGAAAATGCAGAAGATCAACAGATAAATTTACTTCAATCTTCCCGTTTTTGGGAAGCGCTGCGTATCGTACTTCCTTTCCCATCAGGATATTTTAACTTAGATCCCGTCACAACATTGATCAACTCTGCCGCCTGTCTTTCCATACTCTGAAACTTGGAATCTTTAAGCATAGATAATTTCCAACCACGCCTCACTTTCCGGACCGATCATTTCCCCTTCCGCCCCGTCCAATGAAATCAGCAGAAGCCTGTCATATTCCCCGTTCCGGTCACTGTCAAATTGCAGCTGCACATACTGATTTCCTACATAATAGGCAGTGCCGCCGCCCTCCAATAATTCATAGGACGCTTCCGCCGCGCCATCTACAGACAGTGCCGCGGATAATTCCGCAAGCGAAATTTCCGCCGCAACGCCATCCAGCAGAGCGCCAAGCGAACCTTGTATACGGATCGGCGTATCCTCATCTGATAATACTGCCCCTGCCACATCTTCGTCATATTCTCCCGCATATACGACATAGAGTGCAGCATCGGGAATTTCCCCGATGAACCGGTCTCCATGATAAAATTCGGCTTCCTTCCCTGTTTGCTCCTTAAATTGATGATAAGGCATTGCTGTGTACGCATCTGCTGTTTTTGCGACGCGGACCAACATTTCCCCACCGTCGTTTTGCCCACAGGCAGATAGCAGAACGCTTACGCTAAGCAAGACAGATATCCATTTCCCACACATTTCAATTTTCCCTCGGTTAATATTCCCTCAATTCTTCCCATAAACGCCGCATTTCGCAATCAACCGTCGCCGCATCCAAACTGTCCCAGAAAAGAACCAGCACCGCCACGCCGATCCCTGCTATGGAGAAACCGTACCCCAGCGAAATAGAATAGATATACTTATAAAATCCGATCGCGCTGATCATCATATTGGTTCAAACCAACAAAATTCATCGGTCGTTTCATCTTTTATCACCTTATAGATCTGATAATGCCCATTCTCATATTGCTCTCTGGCATTCGACAAACCGTCCGCAAAAAACCAATAATAACTATTATAGAACGCTTCATTCACACCATACAGGACAACATAGTCAAAACTAAATTCAGCAATTATATCTTTCATTTGACGCTGATAATCTTCCTGTATCCCATATACGCTGCTAAGATCAAAAGCCGGAAAGAAATAATACTGCAATTGAATGATCTGGTTCTGATCGAGCGCCTCTTCTTTGTTTGCATAAGAAATCCATAAATCCGGCATATCGCCATCATCAACATCTTGGATTATGTTAGAAAAGCTCTCTTGGATATTACTGCTCAGTTCATACATTTCCCGAATCTCAGGATCCACTTCCGGCAGATAGTTATTTTGATCGAAAAACCCTAAAATAATACATAAGAAGAAAACGCAATCATATAGATACCGCACCTTCAAACTGCCGATATCATAAAGGAACAGGAAATAGATACACAACACAAACCAGCCTATGATATAGGAACCGATGTATCTGTCATAGCATACGATTCCGACGGCTTCGCCTTCTGACATCGTTGTCAGATAAGTCCATAGTAAAAACAGGTTATACAGACAGAAAAACAACGTCATACAAATATTTGCATACAATACTCTCTTTTTCTCACGATCGTCTTTCAGAAAGAGGACCGTCCATACCGCCAGCACAATGCAGACGAGCATCCAGCAGAAGGCGCTCATATGCAATACCACCGCCCTTGTAAAGAAAGCCGCAAAGAAATTATGCACGACGGTATGCAAAAGCTCCGCATACGCGGCATCCGATTGATATCTCGCAATCACCTGACCGGGCAGAAAGCTTTTCAGCCGGAACTGGTCTCCTCCCGTTATGCCAAGATATTTCATCATGCCATTCCATATGCCTAATTCCAGCAATGGGAGCGAGACAAGTAATACCCCCCCCCACACACACAATCTGCCAGTACTCTTAGCTGTCATGGAAAAGCTGCTTCTACCCCGCGTATACACCAGATAAAACATACAGACAACACCGACAAAAATAATACCGCTCGGTTTGATCATAACCAATGTTGAAGATACTATGGAAATACCCAGCGCCTTGCGATACTCGTCCTCGCAATCCGTTACGACCAGACACAGCGCAGCCATGAAAGCGACGCCAAGCGGTATATCCATATAGCCAGACGTATAGGACCATACCTCGGCAAACCTCCAGATCCACCAAAAACTTGCCACGCTCATTCCGGTTACCAGATAGACAATCAGTGAAATCATTTTATTGCTTGGGAGCAGCTTTCTGACCCTGTCTACCGCAAGATCAATGACCGGACAGCTTGCTGCGAACAGAAAAACATTCATGCTCAACATAACATCCCGTTCCATATAGCTGCTCTTTCCTAACGCAAACAATGAATACCATGCTGCCATACCATGAGGATAGACCCTGTGGTTTACACACAAGTCGCTATTCCAGACATCAAGATTATGATTATAAAATACAGCCTTTGAAAACATACCCCAGTGTAAAAAGGAATCTAATTGCGTATAAAAAATCGAGCTTCGCTCGATTGCGAGTTCGCTTCGCAAACTCGAAGTAAGAAGCGTTGCGCCAGAAGTCAACATCATATAACATAAAGCCGCAAACAAGAATCCAATGACAGAAGGATTCAAAAAATAGGTCTTCATGCCTGCTTCATTCCTTGTACGGACAATGTAAGCAATCGAAAAAATTCCTACAGCAATACAATAAAGCTTCGCCGCCTGCCACAGTACGCCGAATGCCCCGCCAATCTCTAATACAGCCATGCTGACCGCAATCCCCAGAACGGGACCGAAGCTTTCCTTGATTTTCAACATATGCGTCAATGCATATCCCCAAAATACCATGCCTATGATAACCGCTAAACTACTTATCATTCCTCTTTATCCTTCCATAAACCGCTTCCATTACCAACAAGGGCAAAGCCAACGGCTCTGCCCTTCTATAATATGAAATCCCTTCAAAGCGTGGAAGAACCGAAGGTTCTTCCCAAGATAATTTGCGAAGCAAATTTTCTTGTAT
>JAMPGN010000331.1 GCA_023663915.1 Eubacterium sp.
CTCCGACGCTTGCAGAAATAGATGCTTTAATAAAATGCGGAGTAGAAGTGATCGCTATGGATGCAACAGACAGAAGGAGGCATGGTGGCAGCCTGGACAATCTGTTTCGGGAAGCTAAGAGCAGATATCCGGAACAGCTTTTTATGGCCGATTGTTCCAATGTGGAGGAAGGAATCCATGCGGCAGAGCCGGGTATTGATCTGATCGAGAGTATCTCTGCTGTATTTGCAAATTATCCGGAGATCGACACAGAGATCATTGCAGCAAGCGTTCGTAACCCGATCCATGTAACAGACTGTGCGTTGGCTGGTGCTGATATTGCAACGGTTCCTTACAGCGTGATCGAGCAGATGACAAAGCATCCTTTGACGGATCAGGGTATCACAAAGTTCCAAGCAGATTATAAAGCCGTGTTCGGGGAGTAATCAAGATAAGTTACTTGGCCACGGCTTTGCCGTGTTTGGCGAATAAATTAAAGGAGTTAAGAAAATATGAATACGTTAGAGCTTAAAAAGACAGCTAACGAAGTTCGTAAAGGTATCGTAACTGCTGTACACAGTGCGAAATCCGGTCATCCGGGCGGATCGCTTTCGGCGGCAGACATTTATACATATCTTTTCTTCGAAGAGCTGAATATTGATCCAAAAAATCCGCAGAAACCGGATCGCGACCGTTTTGTTCTCAGTAAGGGACATACAGCGCCGGGATATTATTCTGCACTGGCAAACAGAGGGTTTTTCCCGGTCGAAGATCTTAAGACGCTTCGTCACACAGGTTCCTATCTTCAGGGGCATCCGGACAAAAAACATATTCCGGGTGTAGATATGTCGAGTGGTTCTCTGGGACAGGGAATTTCCGCAGCAGTAGGTATGGCGCTATCTGCTAAACTGAGCGGGGATGACTACCGCGTGTATACTCTTCTCGGAGATGGAGAGATTCAGGAAGGACAGGTCTGGGAGGCAGCGATGTTTGCCGGACACCGTAAACTTGATAATTTTGTTGCGATCGTGGATAATAATGGTCTTCAGATCGACGGAGATATTGCGGATGTATGTTCCCCATATCCGATCGATGAGAAGTTTAAGGCATTTAATTTCCATGTGATCAACGTAGACGCACATGATTTTGATGCGTTGAAAAAAGCTTTTGATGAGGCAAAGGCAACAAAAGGGCAGCCTACCGCTATTATCGCTAAGAGTGTGAAAGGTAAAGGCGTATCCTTTATGGAAAATCAGGCTAGCTGGCATGGTGCAGCTCCAAACGATGAGCAGTATGCACAGGCGATGGCAGATTTAGAGAAAGTAGGTGAATCCCTGTGAGTGAAGTGAAAAAAATCGCAACTCGTGAGAGTTATGGAAATGCACTTGCAGAGTTAGGTGCAGAATTTAAAAATCTTGTGGTTCTGGATGCAGACCTTGCAGCCGCTACAAAGACGGGAGTGTTTAAGAAAGCATTTCCGGACAGACACATTGACTGCGGTATCGCTGAGTGTAATATGATCGGCATTGCAGCCGGACTGGCAGCGACCGGAAAGATCCCATTTGCAAGTTCCTTTGCGATGTTTGCAGCCGGACGTGCTTTTGAGCAGGTTCGTAACTCCGTTGCATATCCGAAGCTGAACGTGAAAATCGGCGCAACCCATGCAGGAATTTCGGTAGGTGAGGATGGTGCGACGCATCAGTGTAATGAAGACATCGCCCTGATGAGAACGATTCCGGGAATGGTCGTACTGAACCCGTCGGATGACGTGGAGGCAAAGGCTGCTGTCCGTGCGGCGATCGAGCATGAAGGCCCGGTTTATCTGCGTTTTGGAAGATTGGCTGTCCCTGTGATCAACGACAAGCCGGATTATAAATTTGAACTTGGCAAGGGCGTCGTTCTCCGTGAGGGTAAGGATGTGACGATTATTGCAACTGGACTTCCGGTATCGGAGTGTCTTGCGGCTGCCGACAAACTGGCTGCTGACGGAATTGATGCAAAGGTGATCAACATTCATACGATCAAACCGTTGGATGATGAGCTTGTTCTTGCCGCTGCAAAAGAGACCGGCAAGGTAGTCACTGTAGAGGAGCATTCGGTGATCGGCGGTCTGGGAAGTGCAGTGTGTGACGTGCTTTCTGAAAAATGTCCAACGAAGGTAATGAAAATCGGTATCAACGATACGTTTGGAGAATCCGGACCTGCGGTAGAGCTCGTAAAGAAATACGGGCTTGATGCAGACAGCATTTATGCAAAAGTAAAAGAGTTTGCGAAATAAACCGGAGAGTATTCTCTAAAGACCATAAAAAAGACAGAAAAAGGGGTATCCTTACAGTCATATCGAATGACGAAGAGGATACCCTGATTTTTATCCGATCAAAAAATTCTCAAAATGTAAAACGGGATTTAAGCAGCGCCGGGTTTTGACGGAGCGGTTACGACGCAGTTTTTCCCGTTCTGTTTCCCTTTGTAAAGATATTGATCTGCCATACTGATGCATTTCTCAAATGTATGTCCCGGCGTATAGGGAGCAACGCCAAAGGTCATTGTTATGTTGATTGTCTGCTCCTGAAACACACTGTCCATATGCTCGATCTCATAACGTATTTTTTCGGCAATAATATGGGCATATTCGATATTTGCCCGAATGAGGATCAGGATTTCCTCCCCGCCCCAGCGGCAGGCAGTGTTGCGCTCACCCATATTTTTTAGTATGATATCTGCTACGGATTTGAGTACGTAGTCCCCGCAGGCATGTCCATGCAGATCATTGAATTGTTTGAAATTATCAATATCGCCCATGATGAAACAATATTCTTCCTGTGTATCATCCAACATCGAGTGAAATTCCTCTTCCATACTGTGGCGGTTTCTCAGTGTGGTCAGGGCGTCGTAGCGCGCCAGACGATCCAGTTTTACATTTGTGGTACGCAGTTCGTATTCTTTTCTGCGGATTTCTATTGTATGAAAGGTGGCAAAAATCATGATCATGAAAGCGGCGATGCAAATATTCATAGCGGATATGGCAAACCCAAGAAACTCCGAATGGTTCGCAGAGAGCGGCCCTGTTATATAAGAGCAGATCCGCAT
>JAMPGN010000332.1 GCA_023663915.1 Eubacterium sp.
TGTGACGGATCCTTTTGACGTAGAAGCATGGATCGGCAAAATGGAAAATCCGGAAAAGAAGAATGACGAATTTGATTTTTCCATATACGGAAGAACCTATTTAGCGGGCAAATATATGGATTTTTTGCAGGAAAATCGTAACTGGCTTAAATAAATCGGAGGCAAAAATGAGGAAAAGGAAAATATTGATCACTGGATTTTCGGGATTCGTGAGCCGACATTTCCTTGCATATCTACAGGAAAACGACCGGGAGATGGAAGTGTGCGGTGTTGATATTAACCCTCCGACATTTGATTATAGATCCGGTTACAATATGCAGGTGGAATACCATTCCGTTAATCTGCTTGATATAGAAGCTGTGAAAGTTCTGCTCGATCGGTTCAGACCGGATTATATCATACACCTTGCCTCTTTCAGCAGCGTGGCGTACAGTTGGAAGCATCCCGTTGAGTGCTTTCAAAACAATACGAATATTTTTTTAAATATCATAGCAGTGGTGCAGGAGCTGCATCTTACATGCAGGGTATTATCGGTAGGATCATCGGAAGAGTATGGCAATGTTACGGAAGCCGATCTGCCGTTATGCGAGAACAACGGCTTATTGCCCTGTAGTCCGTATGCGGTAGCCCGCGTGGCGCAGGAAATGCTTTCCCGTGTTTATGCCGATAGTTATGGGGTGGAGATTGTAATGACCCGATCGTTTAACCATATCGGTCCGTGGCAGGATACCCGCTTTGTGATTCCCGGATTTATCACGAGGATACTGGAAATTAAGAATTCGGGCAGGCGGCGTGGAACGATCGAGACGGGGGATTTGTCTATTATTCGTGATTTTGTGGATGTGCGCGATGTTGTAAAGGCATATTACGAGTTGTTACTGCATGGAAAGTCAGGAGAATTGTATAATGTGTGCTCAGGAAAAGGATGCAGATTATCCGATATTGTGAACAGGATCGCGGGAATGTTGGATGTAGAGATTGATACGGTGGTCAATCCGGAGTTTGTTCGGCTGAACGATAATCATATTATCATCGGCTCCTATGAAAAGATCAACAGGGATATCGGATGGAAGCCGGTGATCTCTATGGATACTACATTGACGGATATGATCTCGTATTATGGCGGATCATAAGCTGAGAGCTGCGGAGAGATTTTCATGTTGAAAAGGGATAAGATATTACAATTCAGCCACAGGCGGGCAGAACAATTATTTTATGGATCTCTTGCAGTACTTTCGCTGTTTGCATTTCTGTGGGTGGGTGAATCGGGATATGTGCTGTTTGAAGATAGCAGCTCCTATATGAATATCAAGGTCAATATGGAAGGAGTGATGCCGGTATACCCGCTGTTCCTTTATGCGAACAGACTGCTGTTCGGAGAAAACAGTTATCTTTATGCGGTAGTGGGGGAGCAGGCGGTTCTGGCAGGGATATCCGTGATCATATTTATCAGGATGATAAAGAATCGGTTTGCGCTAAAATACTGGGAGGCGTACATTTGTTATGGATTGGCGCTGCTGCCCTTTACGACGGATATGCCGCAGATGATGACCACTCATGAGATTTTAACGGAAGGGATCGCTTATGCCGTTTTCTACTTGTTTTTTGCAGCGCTTTTGTGTGCGATCTGGGATAAGGAATTCAAGTGGTTTGGTGTTTCATGTATACTTACGCTGCTGCTGGCTTTGATTCGTTCTCAGCTTCAGATTTTGTTTGGCGTATGTGGTGTGGTTTGGATATATATAGTTGTCATGAGACGGAAGAATAACAGGATAAAACAGTATCTCCTGCGTATGTTATGCGGGATAGCGGGCTGTGTGCTCATCGCCGTGGCAGGTATGGGCTGTACAGGGAAGATAAGCGGCCAATTTCAGGCTTTTAGGGTGAGAGCGGAGGAGGAGCAGAGGCAGCAGAAAATGAAAGCCAGGAAGACCGAACAAAAACGCCCTTCGCCTTCTTTTACGACCAACCAATATGTTACTTTGATTTTTTCCAAGGGGATGTATGAGGCTGATTATGAAGATTATCAACTCTTTGAAGAAGAGCAGATCAAAGATTTATATCTTGATCTGTATCAGAGAATAGATGAGGCACAGTATAGATATTCCTATGCAAATCCCGGATTATGGATGTGGAGGGATATCGTAGGAGGCGTCGGGATGATCGGGAAAGAGTGCTTTTATGCACAAAACGAGTATTATCTGGAACGTTATCCTGATACTGCCTATAGTGAAGAGTATTCTTCCATCAGAAACAGGAATCAATTAAAAATGGGATTGACGTTGATCGGGGCGCATTTTGGAAGATTTCTGTATCATACGGTAATGCTGCTGCCACAGGCTTTTGTCTGTACGGTTTTTTTTCAAATCGAAAAAATATACTTATTATGCCATTTGGTCACTTTGTTCCTGTACCTTTCTGCGCTTATATTGATGATATGGGCATACAGGGACAAAAAGGCAGAAAATGCATATGGTGAATTTATGTGTTCCGTGCTTGGCACGAATCTGGTCATGATCATGATAATATCAATCGTGTTTTTTGGGCAGCAGAGATATCTCGTGTATAATTTCGGCATATTTTATATTGCATATTTCCTGCTGTTTATGCAGCTATGGAGGCTGCACGGACAGAAACTTGTCAAGGCGGTGCGGCGGCAATTGAGAAGTCATGGTGCGAAAAAGGAATAAAGGAACACATTGGCAGGACTGGAGAAAATTATGGTGAGTGGAACACAGGCAAACAAAATAAAAGTACTGATCATCATTCCCGCATATAACGAATCGGAAAATATCGAAAAGTTGATAAAACACTTGATGAGCGATGCACCGCAATACGACTATCTGATCATCAATGACGGGTCAACGGATGATACGCTGCATATTTGTGAAAAGGCCGGGTTTCATTATCTGGATCTGCCCATTAATCTGGGTATTGGCGGAGCCGTACAGGCAGGATATGTTTATGCGCGTAAAAACAATTATGATGTTGCGGTACAGATTGATGGTGATGGACAGCATGACATTACGTATTTGGAGGATATGTTAAAGCC
>JAMPGN010000333.1 GCA_023663915.1 Eubacterium sp.
GGAGATTTTATTTTGTCAAAGTTCAAATTTCATTCTCTATAGGAATGCTTTTGGGATAAGGCATTATAATCGATCTTGAGGTTCATTGCACCTGCCACAGTCATAACCACTGTCCTGTCAACAGTATGCGTTAATGCATATTCTGTGACTTTCTGTCTTGCTTCATTCTTAGTCAGTGTCTTATCAAGCACTACCTCCATCATATCAAACAAAACAGTATTGGTTCTACTGTGGAATGTAAGTGTATTCTGCCTTGCTTCTACGAGCAGCATCTTGTAGTCATTGACAAAGCATTTCATTTTTTCGGGGATATTTAACATCCCGTGCAGCGTAGTAGAACCATCCCACGGCGTATCGCCATAATAAATAACTATTGTAATAACAGGAATGAATCTATCTGTCCTTTTCATGCGCGACAGATATTCATCTTCCGTAAGTCCTACAGCAGTCTTATATTTTGCAGCATTGCTGTCATATTGCTTTTTATAAACACCATAGTCATATCCCATGACACGCATCGGCATAGCATAGTGGATATGCTCCTGTGATTCTATGCCAAGCAAAGCCAACTCTACACCATGAATCCGAGATCTCTTATGTATCTTTATGTTGTCCCTTGACGCTTTAATACTCTCCGTATATTTTCGATGCTCCAATATAGAGGATATATCTGTGTCAACGTCTTCCAATTCGCCGGGAGTAATAACTTGTTCCCCATCAAACAAAACGGCATTAAAGAAATCTGCGAATTGTATATTGTTATTCCAGTAATTCTTTAAAATGATATCCGGCTTTAGTTCTTGCACGTTTTTTGTCATTTGGTACCCCTACTCTTCTTCCAAATACGGCCACATCTTCTCCAGCGGTCCGGACGTCATCTTTCCGTTTTCTCCCACGATTGCCTTAACTCTGGGAGATACAGTCTCCTCAGGCAAAACCATAAGTTCGCAAAACAGCGGTGCATCATCTTTCATGATCTCCGCAAGCATGGCATCCAGCTCACCGTTGTCATAGATCTGATAGGTCTTGAAACCGTATGCTTCCGCCACATTGCATAAATTAGGCATCGTAAGCCCGCTTTCGCGGTCGCTTGCCACATAATGTCCCTCAAAGTTGTTTCTCTGCATGGAGCGAATGCTGGCATAACCGTCATTGTTCCAGACGAAGATCTTGACCGGAAGGTCTAAGCGGTGCAGCGTTTCCAGTTCCTGTATATTCAACTGGAAAGCGCCATCGCCATTGATCAAAATCGTCCGCCTCCTGTCATTCGCAAGGCAGGAACCGATGGCATACGGCAATCCGAAACCCATAGATCCAAGCCCTGCCGCATTCTTCATTTTCTGACCCTTTTTGATTCGAAACGCCTGATAGGTAATCTCGCCGGCGCCGCCCGAACTCTCCGGGACGATCACGTCATCCTCCCGCAGCAGCGCACATAATCTGTCTATAAAATAATAAGCGCTGACATGCCCTTTTGCTTCCGCGTGCTCTTTGGTGATCACCGGATATTTTGCCCGCAGTTCTTTACAATGTTTGATCCAATCCCGCCATATATCCCTCTTGTCTTCCAGCGCATTTTTATCGCTTTCTATCTGAGACAACAGTTCCTGCAAAAACACTTTTGCATCACACGCAAGCATGATCTCCTTTTCTACTTCCATGCGTCGAAGTTCGTTCTCATCGATATCCACAATGACTTTTTTCGCACTCTTGCCGAAATTTTTATCGTTAAATGCTGTAACGCTGGTATCTAAGCGGCAGCCGACAGAAAGAAGCAGATCCGCTTCCTGCAAGATCAGATTCGCGCCCCGATCGCCCATGATCCCGGGATGTCCGACATACAAAGACTCATCTTCTCCAAACATGTCTATCGTTTTCCATGTGGTCTCCACCGGTATCTGTAACCGATCAAGAATCGCATATAACTGCTCCGTTCCATTCGCCAGTTTAACGCCGTTTCCGGCAAGAAACAACGGCTTTTCCGCCTTTTTAAGAAGTCCCAGGATTTGTTCGACTTTTCCCGCAATATCCTGCGCCTTTTGTTCCGGCGCAACATATCCTTTCAGGGAATCCTCCTCCAGCATGACAGCCTGCACATCCAGCGGAATATCCAGCCAGACAGGTCCCGGTCTTCCGCTCGTCGCTTCATAATACGCTCTTTCCAGATGATACCTGATCTCAGCAGGCTCTAAGATCTGCACGGCATATTTTGTGATCGGCGTTACCATCGGAACGATCTGCACTTCCTGAGAGCCGATCTGCCGCACGCCCTTATTGCCGACCAGATCCGCTCTTTTCGACTGTCCGGAAATAACGATCATCGGTGTAGAATCAATCCAGCCTGCCGTTACGCCCGTGATGGCGTTAGTCGCACCCGGGCCTGAGGTAACCAGTACAAGACTGGGTGTGTTCGTATGCTGGGCATATGCCTCCGCCGCAATAGCCGCTCCCTGTTCATGAAGAAAACAGACATAATCGATCCCGGACTTTCCAATCGAATCGTCAAGATGCATTGCTCCCCCACCCGGAAGCATAAATGCCTGCCTGATCCCTTTCTCTTCTAAAAATTGAAATACATAATCCGATAATTTTATCATACCGATTTCCTATTTTCCTCCAAACATCCTGTGCTCCACATACTCCGCGATCACATGCCCGATAAAAATATGCGCTTCCTGTATCCTCGGCGTGATCAGCGACGGCACCTTGATGATATGATCCGCCACGCCGTCCAGCTCCGGATCCTCAAACCCGCCCATCAAAAGAACCGTTTCGATCTCATGGCTCCCCGCATAGCGGAGCGCCTCCAGTACATTCTTGGAAGTGCCGCTTGTCGTAATGCCGATGACCATATCCCCCGGCTTTGCCTTTGCCTCCAACTGTCTCGCAAACACTCTCTCATAACTGTAATCATTACCGATCGCAGTCAGCGTCGAAGTATTCACCGTCAGAGCTTCCGCATTCAAACCGGGACGCTCTTTGTAAAAGCGGCTGATAAATTCCGTCGCGATATGCTGCGCATCCGCCGCGCTCCC
>JAMPGN010000334.1 GCA_023663915.1 Eubacterium sp.
CATACGAATATTATCGCAAAGGATTTTCAAAAATTAATTCATTTTTATAAAGAGTTAGTTCAATGCAACCGCCTCGGAGAGACGAGAGATTTGCGCGGGGAATGGCTTGATCGGCTGACCGGAATTTCAAATGCGCATATCGTGGGCGAGCATTTATGCCTGCCGGGATATGAAAAGGACCATCCGACGCTTGAGATTTTTTCCTATGATACGGTGGAGGAATCGGAGAAAGCAATCAATCAATGCGGTTTTGCGCATCTTGCATTTGAGGTGGAGGATGTGGAGGAAACGCTGCAATTGTTATTGGAAAATGGCGGGAAGCAGATTGGGAAATTGGTGAGGACGGAATATGCGGATGGGAGGAAGGCTGTGTTTGTTTATGCGGCGGATTGTGAGGGGAATATTGTGGAGTTGCAGAGTTGGGGGTAGGGACTGCCCTCATTTTTTATTATATTTTAGAAAACCGCAAAGGTTAGTTTTGACACAAGCATAGTGGATATGGTAAAATAAAGCCGTTAAATATGATTAACATTCTCTCTGCTCTGATTCAAAAATACCTGTCTTACACGACAGGCAGTGGGAATGGAAAAAAGGAGGAAAAGAAATTATGAAACACGACAATGTAACCAAGATGTTTCGGCAGCGCCTAGCATGGGTTCTATCTTTTGTGATGGCACTCACACTGCTTCCTGCGCAGCCAATCTTCGCGGCGGACAAGATGCCCAGTGCAGGCATAAGCTCGATGACATCAGGCGAGCCGGCAGTAAGCCAGCCGTTTGAAGCGGGCATGGGCGGAAGCGCGAGCTTTGGCAGACCGACGCTCGCGGTGCGGCAGGTGATAAAGGACGCAAGCGGCAATAAGCCGACCTCAGACTTGACAAACGACCTGATCTTTGTGGCGGCGGAAGCGCGCTACGGCAGGACGATCGCTTCCCGCGGGCAGGATGTCATCGCCGCCGTATCCAGCGATGAAGGACAGACTTGGAAGTACAGCTACCCATTGCAGTTTACGGACAGCGACGGATGCAGTGCGAACTCTGCCACGATTAACAACCCGGTGCTGGCGGAAGCGACAACGACAAGCAATAGCGCAGTCACCGGCGGAACGGTCTATCTTCTCGTAAACGCATCCCCCGGAACGGTGAACGCAGCGGACGGTCTGAAATGCGGAACCGGCTTCTATACAGTGGGGACGGATTCCAGTGCAGTGAAACGCTTAGCACTGACAGCGAATATTGCCAATGTCACGAAGAACCCATCGGAAAATCCATCGGATTACCCATACTACGTGGGGGATCTGGCAAATGGCTATGCTCCGATTCTCAACAAAAGCGATGACTCGGAGACGAACTATGCCGTAGACGCTTATTTCAACCTGTACGAAAAGAAAAATAGTGAATGGACTCCGATGACCCAGAAGAAGGTCAACGACGAGAATGCGGATGTGCAACAGAATATCTTTTATAAAGATTCCGCTTTCCACGTGTTCAACGCAAACTACACTCTATGCATGACGAGCACAGATGGTCTGGTTTGGAGTGCTCCGGAAATCCTGAACGCAGAGATCCAGACGGAGAAAGAGTTCATCTACTTCTCCGACGGACAGGGCGTTACGACAACTCTGAACAGGATCGTGATCCCACTCAGTGCAAGGACAGATCCGGCAGATCCGAACACCACGAGTGCAGCTCTGATCACAAAAGATGTGGATCCAATTCGTACCAACAATGGCAACACGGTCACGAAATGGCAGCGTTCCAGTAAAAACATTTCTCTCCAATCACCGGAATCATCTGATGAAGACGATGAAGCAGAACCGACATGGGCAGGCGGCGGCGGTGCAGTCGCTATGGACAACGGCGTGGTGCGTATGTTCCTGCGGACAGGCAGAGGACGCGTCTACTATGCGGACAGCAGCTTCCAGAACAGCCAGCCGGGAACGGATGAATTCGACTTCACAGATGTGGTGGAGACAGACATCCTAACCACGGAAGATTCCCGTACGAGTGCGGTTTCCTATGATAATCAGATAAATGGGAAGCAGGCTATCTTGGCGACGTATCCGACTGGAGGCGAAGAACACAGAGGCGGTGTCATCGCTATTCTTCAAAGACAGGATGACAACACGCTCCTTGACATCGGCGAATACGCCATCGACAGCGAAACGTACACTTCCGCGTGCCTAGGCGTGTTCAATTACAAAAGCAACGTCGCGCTGATTTATCAGGACGGCAACGACATCCATTTCGAGAACATTCAGATGTGGGACATTCTGGAAGAAAATGGAAACTATGTATCCGCCCCCCTAGAATATGATCTGAATCTCACCCCAGGCGGAGAAGCCTTCACGAGGACATACCATGTGTATGGTGAGGCTGCGGCGACACCGACAGCACCGCAATATAATGGGAAGGATTTGGTAGAGATTGGGTATTCGATAGGTTCGCAGACGACAACGACCGTGCCGACACTGTATAGTAATAGTGGGAGCGGAAGCACGCTGGCGACCAAATTCCAAAAGGATACAACCCGCGACATCGCAAATGCAGAGTTTACGATTATAAAGGAATCTGACCTACCCGATCATGCGGAACACTATAGTGTCTACAGCGAGGCGGCGAAGCGGTATCTGACGGTTCCCGATGATAATACAAACTATTTCACGCGATCGCGCGGGAGCTACGTTGGACTGCATAAAAAAAGCGATGGCACATTCAATGTGTATAGAGATAAAGGAGATGGTTCTAAGCGTTTTCTCTTTTTGAATAAAACGAACAAAAATATTGAATCGGGAAATTACAATACTGCTGAAGCTGCAGATGAGGCAGCAAAGCCAAACCATGTTTCCGGTTTCGTGCTGCTCAAAAAAAGAGCTGAGAGCGATCCGACTCAGCAGTCAGATCCGATTCCGGGATATGAGCGGGTAAGTGACATCGTATCCGGCGGAACATACCTGATCGGTGCGGAAGTGACGAACGATTCCAAAGATACATTTGGCAACACGGATAATTG
>JAMPGN010000033.1 GCA_023663915.1 Eubacterium sp.
GGTTTTTCGCCAAATAAAATGTTAATGAAATGGCATGCAATATGTAAAAAAAATGGTATTGAATATGTGGATTTTGAATTAATTCGGATTTTTTGTTCATTTATTGATTTAGAATTATTGAGTTCGGAAGAAAGAAAAAAAACCATAAATACTATTATTAATATGGAAATGCAAGAATTGGCACTTATACTTGAAATAAATCTTTCAGAATTTAAGGAAAAGATGAATTATTGCATTGAAGAGGAAAAAGGACAGAGTTATTTAAAGAGTATAACAAAGTCGATTTATAACAATATTCAGTATAAACTTAAAGATATTGTGGAGGAATAAATGGATAATATAATTATTGGAAAGCATGCATTGGAGTCTTTAACGACTGGAATGTATGCTGATCCTTTTGTGATTTTTAGGGAGTATATACAAAATTCTGCTGATGCCTTAGATGAAGCACTCAGCAGAAAAATATTAAATTATGGGGAAGATAGAATTGAGGTTGTCTTATCACCAATAGATAGAAAAATTGCAATTAAGGATAATGGGGTGGGTATTTCTATCTCAGAGGCTGAGAAAACACTTATAAGTATTGGAAATTCAAAAAAAGGTCAAGGTAATGCCAGGGGTTTTCGTGGAATTGGAAGACTTGCCGCATTAGGTTATTGTGGAAAATTAATTTTTGAAACAAGTTCATATTTGGAGAAAAATGGGATAAGAATCACCATAAATGCAAGAAAGCTATCTGAAAGACTTTTACTAGAAGAAAACAACGATGTTTCGGCCGAAGAAGTGCTTAAAGATATTTATACAGTAGAAATATTTGCTGAAAAAGAAAGAGAGCATTACTTTAATGTTATGATGGAGGAATTGAATGTAGAATCAGAACTTAATAATTATAATATGGTGTATGATTATTTAGCACAAAGTATACCTGTAGCATACGATCTGGAAAAATTTGTTTGGGGGAAAGAGATTAAATATCGAATAGAAAGTGCAGGATATAGGATTCCTGAATATAATGTGATTTTGACGTATGCTGGAAAGTCAGTAAATATTTATAAGCCTTATCAGGATAGCTTTGCTATTGATAAGAATGGGAGTGTAATAGATAGTGTAAAAGATGTGGAAATGATCGAATTGTATGGAGTTAATGGAGATATTTCTACTTTTGGCTGGATAGCTCATACAGATTATTTAGGAAGCATATATGATAAACGGATAAAGGGAATTAGAATCAGAAAGGGTAATATACTTATTGGTGATGGGCAGACGCTGAACATTGGTTTTAAGGATGCACGTTTTAATGGTTGGGTATTAGGAGAGTTGTTTGTGGTTGATTCACAGTTAATACCTAATGCTAGGCGAGATAATTTTGAGAAAAATTCTGTATATTTTACTTGGATGGAGAAATTAGTAAGTATTTTTGCGGGTATTACAAAGGAAATAAGAGCAGCTTCGTTAGCGAGAAATAATGAAGTGTCTAAAGAAATATATAATTCTGAGGAAACAAAAGAAAAAGTTTCAGAGGATATAGGAATAGAGGCTTTTACTCTAAGAAAGAGATTAGTGAATACAAAAGCTGCAATAAATTCGTTAGCACTAGATAATATAGCAGATTTATACCACGGAGAAATTGCATTTGATGAAATTGATATGTTAATAGGTAAAGTTCAAGGGTCTACTGCCTATAAGTCGTTAAATGTATTAAAATCTATTACCAAATCTGAGAAGAAAATACTTGAGAAAGTGTTCGATGTCATTATATCCGTGCAACCAGAGGAATCGGAAAAATTGATAGACTCTATTTTGAAAGTATTTATAAAATAAAAATTATATTGAGGAAAAGATGAAAGAATTAATAGTTACAGAAGAGAGTGATAATTTTTATAATGAAGCTATTCGTTTTTATAAGAGTGGAATAATAGTGACGGAGTCGGAAGATAGGATAGGTCAAGATATAGATTCGTTTAGTCCGATCATCTATTTATATAGACATTCGATAGAATTGCTAATTAAAGCGATAATTATAAAGAAATTGAAGGGAAGCGGGAAGTGTAATTGGGAAGGAATTAAACTACAACCTTATAATAAAAAAATATCCAGCATGCATTCGATTTTAGAACTATTTGATACTATGAAAGTGCTAAGTGGGGATTTTGCAATTTGGATTAATGAGAATGAGGATATAGGCTTTTTGCTAGAAGAATTAGATGAATATGACTTTTCCTCTACTTTTTTTCAATATCCTTATGATAAAAAAGGTAATTTGAATAAAAGGAATATAATAGAAAGTGTTGATGATTTAATGAATGGAATGCCATGTTCACCAGCGAATTTTATTTATCAGGAGGGAATGGAGAAATTTTCATGTTTATATCGTGAGCAGGGACTAGATTATTTTGAGGAAAGTTTACCATACTTAATAAAAGAATTATCAGATATTTATTTAAAAGAATGTAAAATCGGTAAACAAGAAACAATAAATTATTATGATAGAAATGCAAAGAAATTCATGCTGGAAACTGTATCTGTAGATTTTCAAGAAATAAGAAAACGCTTTATGGGCAGACTATCTAAGCGTGCCATTATTTTAGATTTCGGCTGTGGTTCCGGACGTGACACCAAAGCATTTCTCGACCAAGGCTACCGCGTAGAAGCCATAGATGGTTCTGTAGAGCTATGCAAGTTGGCAACTGATTACACAGGCATTCAAGTACGTCATATGCTTTTCAATGAGCTATCCGAAACAGACAAGTATGACGGCATATGGGCATGCTCATCCATATTGCATCTCCCCAAAGCTGAGTTATCCGAAGTCCTGCATAAAATGTCTGCTGCATTGAAACCAAACGGTGTTATCTACACTTCCTTCAAATACGGAACTTTTGCGGGCGAAAGAAACGGACGTTACTTCACGGATATGACAGAGACAACTTTTGCAGATTTTATGCATGATATAGACGAATTACAGATAGAAGAGCAATGGATAACATCCGATGCGCGACCGGGAAGAGGTGAGGAACGATGGCTCAATCTGATTTTGCGGAAAAAATAAATACTGACGAATTTCAGAATGAACAGTTACAGATAGAATCTACAGATGTAATGACCGGAGACCGGAACAGGAGTCGTTTTCTGTATTATCAGTTAAAAATGAGTATGCAAAAGGCAAAGCGCATTGATATCATTGTCTCTTTTCTCATGGAATCCGGTGTGAAAATGATTCTGAAAGATTTGCAGTCAGCGCTTAATCGCGGCGTGCAGATACGTATTCTCACAGGCAATTATTTAGGAATCACACAGCCTTCCGCACTGTGTTTGATTAAGAAAGAACTCGGAAACCGGGTCGATTTAAGATTTTACAACGACAAGGCGCGCTCGTTTCATCCGAAAGCATATATTTTTCACTATGAGAATTATGGAGAAATCTATATAGGATCTTCCAATATTTCTAGGAGCGCGCTGACTTCCGGAATAGAATGGAATTACAGATTTAGCAGCTTAGCTGACAAGGGGAATTTTACATTATTCTATGAGACATTTTACGATTTATTTGTACATCATTCGATTGTGATTGACGATGCGGAACTGGCTGCATATTCTCAAAGTTGGCATAAACCTGCAGTTTCTAAGGATTTAGCAAGGTATGACAATTTAGAAGACAAATCCGGCATAGATGGCAATATCGATACGAAAGCAACCGTGTTGTTTCAACCTAGAGGTGCGCAGATAGAGGCTTTATATGCATTGGAGAACAGCCGTGCAGAAGGGGCAGCAAAAGGATTGGTGCAGGCGGCTACGGGGGTAGGGAAAACTTACCTCGCAGCATTTGATTCTGCACGGTATAAGCGTGTGTTATTCGTGGCGCATAGGGAGGAGATATTACAGCAGGCGGCAATATCTTTTAAAAACGTGCGGCAATCGGATGATTACGGCTTTTTCCAAGGGAGACATAAGGATACTGACAAATCTGTCATTTTTGCATCGGTGGCGACTTTGGGAAGAGAGGAATATCTGAAGGAAGAATACTTTAAGCCCGATTATTTTGACTATCTTGTGATCGATGAATTTCACCACGCTGTCAATGAGCAATATCAAAGAATTGTGAATTATTTCAAGCCACAGTTTTTGCTGGGACTTACCGCTACGCCTGAGAGAATGGACGGTAGGAATATTTACGAGATCTGTGATTACAATGTGCCCTACGAGATTTCTCTCAAAGAAGCGATCAACAAAGGAATATTGGTTCCGTTCCACTATTACGGAATCTATGATGAGACTGACTATTCCACTCTGCATCTCATCAAAGGGCGTTATGATGAAAAGGAATTGAATGAGACGTACATCGGCAATGTCAGAAGATATGACTTGATCTATAAATATTACATGAAATATCGTTCTAAACGGGCGTTAGGATTTTGCTCCTCCAGGCAACACGCGGAGGAGATGGCGAAAGAATTTTGCAAAAGAGGTATTGAAGCGGTAGCGGTATACAGCAATGCGGACGGTGAGTTTTCCGTGGAGCGGGACAAGGCTATTGAACAACTGAGAAGTCAAAAGATTAAAGTAATTTTTTCTGTTGATATGTTTAATGAAGGAGTGGATATTGCGTCGCTTGATATGGTTATGTTCCTGCGTCCGACGGAGTCTCCGGTCGTGTTTTTACAGCAATTAGGGCGGGGACTGCGTACTTATAGAGGCAAAGAGTTCCTAAATGTGTTGGATTTTATCGGTAATTATGAGAAAGCCGGGCGTGCGCCTTTTCTCTTAAGCGGGACAAAAAGTTTTGATGTGCGTGCGGCAAGCGATTACTATAGGCTCGAATATCCCGATGATTGCGTTGTAGATTTTGATATGAGGCTTATTGATCTTTTCAAAGAACTGGACAAAAAAACGTTGTCAGTCAGAGAGCGGATTGATCTGGAATATTACAGAATTAAAGAATTGCTGAATCATAAGATTCCGACGCGCATGGAACTTTTCACCTATATGGATGATGAAGTATATCAATACTGCATGAAACATGCGAAAGAAAATCCGTTCCGGCGGTACATGGATTTCTTGTATGAAAAACAGGAATTGTCTTCTGATGAAGAAAGCCTCTACCATAGCATCGGAAGGGAATTTTTGTCGCTGATTGAGACGACGGATATGCAAAAAGTTTATAAGATGCCGATCTTGTATAGCTTTTATAATCACGGAAATATAAGGCTTGCGGTCACAGATGAGGAAGTGCTGGAAAGCTGGAAAGAATTTTTTGACACCGGAACAAATTGGAAAGATTTAGCGACAGACATGTCATATTCGGATTATCAGAAGATGACCGACAGACAACATCTGAGTAAGGCAAAAAGTATGCCGATCAAGTTTTTGAAGGCTTCCGGCAACGGATTTTTCATTGATAAGGAAGGATATGCGCTGGCAATCAGAGACGAACTGGCTGGGGTCGTAGAGCATGAAGCCTTTCGGCGACAGATGAAGGACATCCTTGCATATCGGACGATGGAATACTATCGGAGAAGATATAATTTATCCATGCGCATGGAAAAGGAAACAAAAAATTCTTACTCTGAATAATCAAATCCCATGTACCCCGCGCCGATTTCTCGCTATTTCTTTCTTTGTTTCCGAGAGGTGTGCCGTAACCGCCTTCCTCTTTGGAGACAGGGTTTGTCTGGACTTTTTTAATACCTTTGATGACCGGAAGCCTAATGGAATTATCCAGAGAATCTAAGTCTTTTTGCGCCTCCGGTAAGAATTCAAGTTCCCAAATCATTCGATTTCAAGCTCCTCTGTTTTTTCAAGGTCTTCTTCAGTGATTCCGAAATATTTCATTACATCAGTCACAGGAATAGTAGTTTTTTCATCGTTTGATGCAAGACGTTTCGTTGCTTCTAACAACAGTGAATAATTCTCTTCGATTTCAGCTAATCTGATATATTCATCAGGAGAAAGGATTACAGCAGAAGGCTGGTTGTTTTTTAGGACAATCAATTCCGGTTCGGAATGTAAGCGATCAAATATTCTGGAAGCCTGCCCTCTGTTGAAGTGTGTAATGGGAATAAGCCGTGTTAAAAAATTTGCTGTTAATTCCATAGAATCTGCCTCCTCGGTTAGTTCTATTATTATTATATTCAGTTTTCGGGGAAAAACAATAGAAACATTCCAATATATTAACAAAAAGTAATGCAAATTATGAGGCATTCACACACGCCTGCTCCACTTAATCAACGCAGCTCGCCTTCCCTCTTCGCCTTTCCAAAACCTTCCTACAAACTCTGATTCCGCACCCCAGCGCACATGCCCCGAAAAGCTCTAAGATCATTAGGAGGAAAACCACATTCACATTGTAAATCGTATAATCAAAAGCCTCGTCAACTGTCCCCGAGAGGCTTAACGTGATAGCGCCCTTTAGCAAATAAACGGTTCCATATGTAAACAGCAGGATCATAAAATCATAGCAAAAATATCGGATAAGCAAATACGATATCCGGACTAATCATTTAGGCAGTTCGTTATTGTAGACGTTGAATTGATATGTTCCCCTGCTCTTAGCATTTCCCCATACTCTGTCATAATCCCACGCAGATCCCGCGTACAATTTGCCATCAGCTCTATCTTATAAAAATAATAACTTGTGCCGTTTGCATCGGTTTCATTTGTAATGAAATTCATCAGATACATAATTACAAAAGAATCGGTATCAATATATGTCTGCAATTTTTGGTATTCGTCCCAAGTATCGCATGTATAGATTAAATCTTCAATATCATTGATCCGTGTCCTGAGCCATTCAACCTTCTCCGCTATGTTTTCCTACGTTTTTTCTCAAAGAAATCAATATTATTAATGGAATCAGAACAAACTATCCTATTTTCTAACCTTCTTATTGACAGTGTTAAAATTACCACATTATAATTTATGACAACAGCGGAGATACAACTTTATGGTATTGCATTTAGCGGCAATTCAGCGGTAAGTGTATCTCAAGTGCAATCAGAAATTATCATGAAGTATAAGGAGCACAATCCCAATGAATACACCCACACAACCAAAATTTTCAGAAAATTTATTGCAATACTTAAACGAAAGCCCTACCGCATACCATGCCGTGGAGAACGCGGCGGCAATGCTTAAGAGCCATGCTTTTGAAGAATTAAAAGAAACAGAAAAGTGGTCTCTCCACACAGGCGGCAGATATTTTGTGGTAAGAAATCATTCCTGTATCATCGCTTTTACGGTGGGAGAGGGAGACCTGGCACGGGAAGGATTTCGCATCATTGGCGCCCATACGGACTCTCCGAACCTGAAAATAAAACCGGGAGCCTGTACGGTTACGCCGGATGGCTATGTGAAGCTGAATGTGGAAGTTTATGGCGGCGCCATTTTAAGTACATGGTTTGACCGTCCTCTTGCCGTGGCAGGGCGGGTGATCGTGAAACAGGACGGCGGATTGACGGAGCGCCTGATTAAGATCGATAAGCCCGTATGCACGATTCCGAACCTCTGCATTCATTTTAACAGAGATTGCAATACAAATTGCAGTTACAATAGACAGACGGATATCCTTCCGTTGTTGTCCATGAAAAAAGAAGGCATGGAGAAAGGTGATTATCTGTTCGATTTACTTAGGCAGGAAACCGGTATCAAGAAGGATGATATTCTGGATTATGAATTGTTTTTGTATGAATATCAGAAGGGAATCTTTATGGGACGAAACGAGGAGTTTCTCTCTGCGTCTCGAATTGATAATCTATGTATGGTTTATGCGGGTCTGTCAGCCTTGATGGAATCGGAAGATGGTGAAGAGAAATATAAGGTATTTGTCGCATTTGATCATGAGGAGGTGGGAAGCGTCTCTGCGCAGGGAGCTCACTCTAAGTTTCTGCCGCATATATTAGAGCGGATCAGCAGAAATCTTGGCTTGACAGACGATGCCTATTTTCAGGCGATAGCAAATTCGACTTCGATCTCCGCAGACACCGCTCATGCAGTCCACCCGAATTATAGTGACAAGCATGATACCGAGAATCGCCCCGTATTAGGAGGCGGTCCCATAATCAAATATTCCGCGTCCCAGCGATACAGTACCAATGCATTCAGCGCCGCGTATTTTATGGAAGCTTGTGAACGTGCGAAGGTTCCGTATCAGAAGTATGTCAACAGAAATGATATTGTAGGCGGTTCCACGATCGGACCGGCGTTATCTAGTCTGACCACGATTCCCACAGTGGACATTGGAACGCCTGTGCTTGCAATGCATTCGATTCGGGAGTTCGGGGCAGTGATAGATAATATCTATGCGAAAGAGGCGTTTCGGGCGTATTATGAAGAATCTTAGCAGATATTGAATTAGGAAATGCTGTAGAGAAACGTAATCTGTCTAAATGCTAATTTGCATGAATCATTGCACGAATCATTTCGTCCAAAACTTGAATTATATTTTGTGACAGCATATAATGAAATTAAATAAATATTTTTCATTACTGATATTTTTATAAAGATGTGATATGCTATTATCATTACAATGTTTTTTGAAGGAGGTTGTCATGGAAGATTTAATGAATATTGCTTCGTATATTTGTAATCGGTATGAAGCTGAGTATGGGACGAGAATTGACGAGATGAAGCTTCATAAACTAATGTATTTTGCTCAGCGCGAGTCTTTGATTCAAGATAGGACGCCTCTTTTCGACGCTGATTTCTATGGATGGAAATATGGTCCGATCTTAAAAGAAATCAGAATTGCCTATCGTAATGATTCATTTGCCAAGAGTGTGCCGGCTGCAGTGATTGAAAGAATCGCACATGTCATGAACAAGGTATTTGAGGAGTATGCAGGGAAAGATTCGTGGAGTCTGAGCAGGCTGACCCACGGAGAATATTCATGGAAAAATTCTCGCCTCGGAATACCGGAAGGCGAGAATGGGGATAATCCGATGAAGTTAGATGATATAAGAAAAGATGCGGATCGTATCAGAGAGAGAAGGGCAATGCTTTTGCAATTTGGTCTGGGCTAAAAGGATAAAATATATGAGAATAACGGTCAAACAGGAGAAAATATTGAATGGCTTCGTTTGCGAGAGATTATCCTCAAATCCCATCAATATAGGCTTGATGGATGCGTTTGTGAGTAAAAGAGGAGAATCTCTCGTAAACTATTTAAAGAGAAATGGATTGTCAGAAGATCAAGCAGGCGAAACGGCTTATTATGTGATCAAGAACGAGCAAAAAGAAATAATGATGTTCTTTTCCATAAAATGTGGGGCGTTGTTTGATCCGTTATTGGACGAAGAGGTTGTCCAGAAAGATTTTCAACGGCTTATTACATTACTTCAAGCGATCAGGAATGCTGGCGGTAAGGAAGAGACGGAAGAAGTAGATGAAATTTTTAACAAGTATCGTGTGGATGACAGACTTTCGACGAAAGACTATCTGATGATTTTGAAAAAAGTAGAAAGCAAAAGGGATTATCTTAAAGCGCTTTCCGAAGATCGCGCCACGGAAGATAATAAGAAAATTTTTAGAGTTTTGAATACTCATCCGGCAATCGAATTAGTGCATTTTTGCACAGACGATAATATAAAAAGAGAGTGGTATACATATGGGCTGGGTCATACGATGGGTGAGGTGTTGTTTTGGAAGTTTATTGCGCCTAAATTTTTCGAGATACAGGAAATTGCAGGATGTGAATATGCTTTTCTGTTTGCGGCAGACTTGTCAGAAGATGGCACACTCGTAAATTATTATGATGTCACACTGAAATTTCAAAAGAGTTTAGAGGTTGGAACAAATAAGCCGTTTTACGATTTTTGTTGTGATTTTATGTGCCAGAAGGTAAATGATATGAGAGAAAGATATCATTACTTTTTTGAACACTTTAATATTGATGACAGGGACGATGCGGTGTGACTTATAGGTAATATGGAACGGAGAATCGCTGAAGGGTGCATCCAACTGGTCAAAAACGGTTCACAAATATAGGAATTATCATAAAAGAGAAGTCCGGCAAACATAAATCATAGAGAGGAAGGTAATTCATATGAAACTGACAGCGAAAGAAAAAGTATCTTATGGTTTGGGCGCGGTGGGCAAAGACATGGTCTACATGCTCTCAGCAAGTTATATCCTATACTACTATCAGGATATCTTAGGTGTGAGCGCAATCGCAATGGGAATCATTCTGATGGCGGCGCGTGTGTTTGATGCGTTTAACGATCCCGTTATGGGAGTGTTGGTTGCAAAAACAAGGACAAAATGGGGAAAGTTTCGTCCGTGGCTCTTAATTGGGACGCTCTTAAATGCTGTGATTCTGGTCATTATGTTCTGGGCGCCGCCGGCGCTTAACGGGAGCGGGTTAGTTGCCTATGCCGCCATTACTTATATTGTGTGGGGCGTCACTTACACGATGATGGATATTCCTTACTGGTCTATGATCCCGGCTTTTACGAAGGGCGGCAAGGAGCGTGAGGGACTTACCACGCTGGCGCGTTCCTGTGCGGGAGTAGGCTCGGCGTTAATTACGATCATTACGATGATGTGCGTCCAGGCGTTGGGCGGTGGAAACGAGAGGGAAGGTTTCTGGAAGTTTGCTTTCATCATTGCCTTCCTGTTTGTTGTATTTATCGTGATTACCTGTCTGAACATCAAGGAGAAATCGACGGTCGATGTGGAAGCGCCCTCGGTGGGACAGATGTTCAAGGCGCTTATTCAGAATGACCAGACGATGATTGTTGTCATATCGATCGTGTTAATCAACTGTTCCTTATATATTACTTCCAATCTGCTGATCTACTTTTTTAAATATGATTTCGGCGGGGAGACATGGTATAACGGGTACACGTTGTTCAATATGTTCGGCGGCGGCATACAGATTTTGTCGATGATGTTGTTTTATCCGCTGCTTCGCAAATTTATCAGTTCCCTGCAGGTGTTTTATGTGAGCTTTGCCATGGCGATTACTGGATATGCGGTACTGTTTATCTTCATGTGCATCGGACTTACCAACATTGTGGCATTGCTCGTTCCGGCATTTCTCGTCTTTACCGCATTCGGTATGCTGACAGTGCTGACGACGGTGTTTCTCGCCAATACGGTAGATTATGGCGAACTTAAGAATAACCGCCGTGACGAGAGCGTGATCTTCTCCATGCAGACTTTTGTCGTGAAACTTGCATCGGGCGTGGCGGCGTTGATTGCTTCGGTCTGCCTGTCCGTCTGCAATCTGAGCGACGATACATCCAATACGGTGGCGGTGCAGGCAGCAGGTTCTTCCGTGTTCGGGCTGCGCATGACGATGACGGTCGTTCCGATCGCAGGACTTTTGCTGGCGGTATTTCTGTTCCACAGAAAATATATCCTGACGGAACAGAAAGTGGAGGAGATCGCGCAGCAGATTAAAGAACGTGCAAGGTAGGTTTTTGAAAAAGAAGATAAAAAAATAAAAAATGGTTTCAACTCTAAAGTCTTGTCGGAAATATCCGATACTATTAGTGTAAAGAATTAATTTTGATGGAAGGAGGATTCTCCTATGCGTATTGAAGCTTATACACAGGTACAGCAGTTGTACAACACGAAGAAACCCGCTAAAGTGCAAGGTAAATCTAGTTTCGCAGCTTTGGACCAGATACAGATCTCCAGTATCGGTAAGGATATTCAGATTGCTAAGAATGCAGTTGCGTCGGCGGAAGATATTAGAGAAGAACTGACGGCTCCGATCAAGGCGGGCATCGCGAACGGCACATATCAGGTGAGCGGTGAGAGCTTTGCGGAGAAGCTGATGAAGAAGTATGAGGAAATCGAAGGTCTGTAGACACAGTGAAGGAGAGATTTTGTAGTGGCAAGTTTAATGGAAGTCTTGATCGATGTTTTAGACAAAGAGAGCCAGGAATATGAGAAACTGTTGACTTTGTCCATGCAGAAAACTCCGGTCATTGTGTCTGAGAACTTAGAACAGTTGGCGAAAATCACGGATGAGGAGCAGATCATAGTAAGCAGGATCAATCATCTGGATCACCAGAGGAATGAAGCTATTAATGATATTGCGAATGTACTTAACAAGGATGTTAGCAAGCTGACAGTTGCAGATTTAATCAAAATGCTGGCGGCAAGACCGGAAGAGCAGGAGAAACTGGCGATCGTGTTCGATACTCTTAAGGAACGTGTGCGCGGTGTGAAGCGGGTCAACGAGCAGAATCGGGAACTGCTTCGGGAAGCGCTTGAACTGGTACAGTTCAACATGAACGTTCTGCAGTCGATGAATAAGGCGCCGGAAACTGCCAATTACAACAAAGGAGCATACAGTACCGGTGATATGATCGGTGCCAGCCACAAGGCCTTTGATGCCAAGCAATAATTGTTGAGGACGGTAGAGTTATGTCATTAATGGGAAGCCTTTGGACGGGCGTATCAGGATTACAAACTTCAAATAATGCGTTGAATACGACAGCGCACAACATGTCGAACTTAGACACCGTAGGATATACCAGACAGCAGGTTTCTCAAGCGACCAGAACATATACGACGTTTGAGAAGAGCAACAAGACAAACTGGAAGCAGCTGGGTCTCGGTGTCAATTATTCCCTAACAAGACAGGAAAGAGATGTATTTTTGGACAAAAACTATCGCCGTGAATCGGGACGGAGCGCTTTTTATGATGTCTCGACGACTGCGATGGAAGAAATAGAGTATATATTGGGCGAGGAAAATTCGGGCGGCTCGATTGAAGGGCACGAGTTTTCGGAATCGTTGTCCAATTTGTGGGTAGCGGTTCAAGAGCTTAGCAAAGATCCCACCAGCTCTGTGAACCAGAATTTATTTGTGACGCGCTCTTATGAATTTGTGACACGTGCGTCAGCAGTTTACAACAGCTTGAGAGAATATCAGGACAATCTGAATAAGTCTATCGTGAACGAGGTAAACAATATCAATAAATACGCGCTGCAGATCGAAGATCTCAATGAACAGATCGTGGCGATCGAGGCGGGGGCGGAACATGCCAATGACCTGCGGGATAAACGTAATTATCTGTTAGATGAACTGGCTAAGCTGGGAAGTATTTCCTATACAGAGGATATTTCGGGTTATGTGAGCGTGCGATTTGAGGATGTCGATCTTGTCAAAGGGAGTCTGGTCAACGAGATGGCATTGTACACAGACCCGAAGAATGGTTTCTACACACCATACTGGACGATGCTGGCAAATTTGGATTATGATGCGGAAGGCAAGATTGTCGTGACGGAAGAAGGCATTTCGGGAGCCAAGGTGTTTGACTTGACTAGAGAGATTTCTTCCGATCTGAATACGGATATCGGTTCCCTCAAAGGAATGCTGCTTGCCAGAGGAGATCACAGGGCTACATACAAGGAGCTTAAGAATTTCCCGCCCGACGCTGATCCGAATGATGAGACGCAGGCGGTTGATGGTTGGTATGATACCCATATTTCACAGTCTATCGTCATGAATATACAGGCGGAGTTCGATCAGCTGATCAATGCTATTGCCACGAAGATCAACGGTATTCTTGCTGAGGAAGCTGACAGCGCGGGCGCGGCAGGAGTTTCCGATTATCTCAGGGATGAGAACGGCGCGCCGTATCAGCTTTTTGTGAAAAATGTGGAGAGCGAGGACTGGACGGTATCGAATCTTCTGGTTAATCAGGAACTGCGGCAGAATCCGGCGCTTCTGAATTTCCGTAAAGATGAGCATTCTGAAGATTATCCGGCAATGGAGAAGTTAAAGACGGCTTTTGAGGAGAAAATCTATACATTGAATCCCAATGTAGAGACACCTCTTAGTTTCGTGGACTATTATAGAAATCTGGTGGCTCAGGTAGCTAACAGCGGTTCGGTATTCCGGGGCATCCAGGCGACACAGACACAGGCAACCGACGCATTGCTTTATGCTAGGGAGCAGGTTGTAGGCGTCTCTTCCGACGAGGAGCTGACGAACATGATCCGGTTCCAGAACGCGTACAACGCATCCAGCCGGTATATCAATGTGATCAGTGAGATGTTGGAGCATATTCTGACGACGCTCGGCAGATAAGATAGAGGAGTGGTATTATGGCATCGACTTTTTTTGGATTGGAAATTGCAGCATCGGGTTTAAGGGCGGCCAA
Source organism: Eubacterium sp. (assembly GCA_023663915.1). The sequence goes on from JAMPGN010000033.1 coordinate 14,114, forward strand.
CGCAGCGCTCAATACGACAGCAAATAATATCAGCAATACGAACACGGTAGGATACAGCCGCCAGGAAGTACAACAGGAGGCGATGAATCCGCTCCGCGTGTTTGCAACATACGGCTGTGCAGGTGCAGGCGTTAATACCTTGGCGATCGAGCGTATCAGAGAGCAGTTTTATGATAATAAGTTCCGTGACAACGAGACGAAGCTGGGCGAGTATGACACGAAAGCATACTATTGCAAAATGGTTGAGGATTATCTGACAGACGATGGTCAGACAGGATTTAAGTCAGTCTTCGATCAGTTTGGCGCGGCGCTTCAGGAGATCACGAAGAATGGCAGTAGTGAATCCTATAAGAGGGCTTTTATCTCCCAGGCGAAGAGTCTGACGGATTATTTCAATAATATGTATGGCGATCTGCAGAATTTGCAGGCGGATGTGAACGATGAAATCAAAATCCGTATTGACCATATTAATTCCATAGCGCAGGATATTGCCACAGTCAACAAACAGATCAATACGATCGAGATGTCCGGAACGATAGCGAATGAGCTTCGCGACAAGAGGGATGTGCTGATTGACGAACTGTCAGCCATTGTGGATGTCAAGACCGAGGAATCTCCGATTTATGACCAGCTGGGCAATGCTACAGGCGCGAACAGATACATCGTGCGTATCGCGGGCGGACAGACGCTGGTTGACCAGAACGAATACAATCAGCTTGTATGTGTAGCGCGTGAGTCCAACGAGAAAGTGAATCAGACCGATGTGGATGGATTGTACGATATTTATTGGACGAACGGCACGGATTTTGGATTGTACAACGAGTCGATGCACGGTGAACTGAAGGGTCTGATTGAGATGCGCGACGGTAACAACGGCGAGTATTTTAACGGAACGGCATCGAATATCATATACAGTGGTAATACAAGCTGGGTGACGATCAAGACCACGGCGTCGTATCTGGACAGTATGATCAAGTCCAATCTGTCAGACACGGGCGGTATTATGAACATAGGCGATCAGCTCTATTATTTCACGGAATGGTCTTTTGATAAAGAGACAGGCGAATACAGGTTTCAGATTGACAATAAGGCGACCAAGGAGGCGGGATTCGGTCCTTCACTGACGGCAGGCAGGAATGGCAAGACCGCTACGATCGGTCAGGGTGTCAAATATCAGGGCGTGCCTTATTATATGGCACAGATGAATGAGTGGATTCGTGATTTTGCACAGAAGGTCAACGAGATTTTTACGGAAGGCATCACGGACGCTGAGGAGGATGCCGGAATACTTTTTACCGGTGACTATGTGACATCTGATGCGCAGTATACAGAAGGGGAGTTAAATGATTCTCGTCAGAACGGTAAAGGATATTATTATATCACGGCGGGGAATGTGACGATCGAGAATACATTGATGAAAGATGCTTCCCTGCTCGGAACTCGAGGTAAGAATGAGAAAGCAGATCCGGATGATCCGGAAGAGATTGACGGCGTAGACCAGTGTGAACAGGTCAGGAAAGTCATTTCGATGATGAACGATAAGAACCAGTTTGTTTTCCGGGGAAGGGATGCAGGCGGTTTCCTGGAATGTGTATTGTCGGATGCAATGTTAAATAAGAAAAATGCGGATACTTTTTATTCGACTTATCTGAGCCTGGAGATCAACATTGACAATCAGAGGACATCGATCTCCGGTGTAGATGAGGACGAAGAGGCAGTAAGCCTGGTCAAGTATCAGAATTCCTATACGCTTGCTTCCAAGATGATTTCGGTATTGACGGAAGTGTATGACAGGTTGATTTTAGAGACGGGTGTTTAGTAATGTTTTAGTGATATAAGGCAATGTAAGTGTATCAAACAGGAAAGAGGATGATAAGCCATGAGAATGACGAACAAGATCATGCGGAGCAATTCGCTGTACAACATTAATCAGAATAAAATTCTGGAAGATAAGCTGACCAATCAGATGACGAATCAGAGCAAGATTGCCAGACCTTCCGATGATCCGGTAGTGGCTATCAGGGCGCTCCGTTTGAGAAGCAATGTGTCAACAATCACACAGTATCATGACAAAAATGCAGATGATGCGGAATCATGGCTGACGATAACGGCGGACGCACTCACGACGATTGATGAAATATTGAAGAATCTGTATGAACAGGCAGGCAGTGCCGCCAATAAAGACCTGACCTCCGATGATCTGGAGATCCTTATGAGTCAGATGCGGTCATTGACGAATGAATTTTACTCTAGCGGAAACGTTGATTTCGCAGGGCGTTATGTGTTCTCCGGATTCCGGACGGACACGCCGATCACCTTTACGTCGGCAGACGAAATGGAGATGGAGAAGCATCCGGTATCCTATGAGATCCATGAGAACTTTAGTTATGCGGATATCAGTACGATTAATTATACGAATTATGATGTATTGTCCACGACGATTGCAGGTGATGGTATCAATGCGGACAATACAAGCTATGAGCAGAGTGTAACGAACAATACGCTGTATCGTATTCGGTTATCGTACAATGCTGTGGATGGTACGGGAATGATGATGCCCGCCAGCAATTCGAGCGTGAACATAGCATCGCTTCCTGTGAAAAGGACAGCTATGTATCAGGTAGATGCCAAGGGAGAGCTGTTGCGTGATGGCAGTGGCAATCTTGTGCCGGATATGACATTGGTAGACCGCTCAGGCACGGCGCTGACGGATAAAGACGGGACTCCTTTATTTGGCACTTCGGGAGATCCGGAATATAGTAATGGACAATCGTTGAAGGATGGTGCTGGCAATCTGCTGGATGAAGATGGTAATGCGATATTGGATAAAGATGGTAATCCGGTTGCGTATAATTCACTTTTTGATGGTTCAATTTATGAGGAATACGCAGTATTCGATGAGGCAGAAGAGGCATATCAGGCAGTTTCCGATCCAAACAGTAATGTGAAGGGGATGGCGTTTATTCCTTCGACGGGTGAAATTGTGTTCAGTGGCAGTTATTATAATAACTTTAAGGAAGGCAATAGCTTCCAGATCACCTACAACAAATCAAATTGGGCAGAAAAAGATATCAATCCGGTACATTATTTTGAATGTATTGAGACGAAAGATATTGGTGACGGGTCTATGAAAGATGTCAAAAAGACCGCTTATAACATTACTTCCGCCAACCAGGATATTTATTACGATGTAGGGTTTAATCAGCAGATTCAGGTGAATACAGTTGCGACGGAAGTATTTACACATGGCGTCATGAGGGATATGGATGACTTCGATCTCTGCCTGACCCAGCTTCGGGGTATTGAGACGACGATCAGCGATATTGAGAAGAAGATAAAGGAATATCCTGAGGGCAGTGACGACTATAAGAACTGGTCCAAGAAACTAGAAGGTGCGAAGAAGGCACAGACATATATCCGTGAGAATATTCACAGTAAGTTTGAGAACCAGATCACGAACTACCAGTCTTACAGTGATGAAAACAATATAGCGATCACAAACAATGCTACAAGGGGAAGCAGATTGGATCTGATCACTACCCGTCTTTCCAGCCAGAAAGAGACATTTAAGGATCTGCAGACGGATAACGAGGGGATCGACATTACACAGGTGGCAGTGGAACTATCCAGTTCGGAGCTGACTTATCAGGCGGCGCTCATGGCGACCGGTAAGATCATGCAGACCAGTCTGATGAATTATATTTAAAAGGAAGGGCGGTTACAGGGTATGCAGATTACGACAAAGGTATTTGGCGAAATTATAATTGACGATGATAAGATCATACATTTCCCGAATGGCATTATTGGATTTCCTGATCTGACGGATTTTACGCTGATCCATGATAAGGAGAAAGGAACGGACTCCATTCATTGGCTGCAGTCCCTACAGGAGCCGGCGTTTGCCATGCCGGTCATGGATCCGCTCATTGTATGTCCGGAGTATAATCCGGAAGCGGATGACGAATTGTTCAACGTCCTTGGGGAGATCAAGCCGGATGAGCTGCTGGTTCTGGTGACGGTGACTGTGCCGAGTGATCTGACCAAAATGTCTGTGAACCTGAAAGGACCTATCGTTATTAATGTATCAGAGAAAAGGGCATTGCAGATTATTGTAGAAGGTGATGAATATCAGGTGAAGTTTCCGATCTATGATATTTTGAATCAGAAGAAAGCAGGTGAGTAGATGTTAGCTTTATCCAGAAAAAAGAATGAGGCACTTGTGATTAACAATAATGTTGAGATCACGGTGTTGGAAATTAAAGGAGAACAGGTAAAGCTAGGCATAAGCGCGCCGAGGGAAGTGCCTGTATATCGCAAGGAAGTGTATGTACAGATTCAAGATTCCAACAAGGAAGCTGTTAATGTGGACGGTATGGAAGCGTTGAAGAATCTATTAGGATAGCAACGATTATCCCCCATTTGAGATGGGGGATATTTTGTATCATCCTTTTTGTCAATTTTCAGATAAAATGCGAATCATCTCGGCAATCCGCTGTTCGTATGTGTGGAATTTAACCACCTTTTCATAGCCGCTTATGGCGATTTCAATGCGTTCCTCTTCGTGGGTTAAGTAATATTGCACCTTTTGTTCCAGTTCTTCCATGGATTCGTAAGTTTCTAGATCTTTTCCAATCTCAAAATAATCGGGAATTTCCGCCTGATAATTGGAGAGTAAGAAACCGCCGCAGCCAAGAACATCCCAGATTCGCAGGGAAAGTCCCGTTTCAATCGGTCGCATGGTAATGTTTAGATTGATTTTGCTGGCATGGAATACTTTGGGCATCTCGCGTAATGTACTGATACCATGGCGGCAGTCTACACCCACTAACGGCGTGACATCGCTGTTTGTGTAGAGTGTTACCGGAAAATGTTTTGCCAGCCGGTTTAACGTCCTTACACGTTCCACCGCCGCAAGTTTGATGCCGATATATTGATGTGCTGTCAGATAACGATCGGTATCCGTATAGGTGTCACTCCCGTGATAGAAATCGGGATCGGCGTCTGCGATTTCCCGAATGACGCGTTCGTTCAGATTGTCAGAGATAAAATTGTATCCGTAGACCTTAAGCTGCGCTTCGATCAGCCCATCGACAAAACCCTGCGTATAGGAAGATATGACATGTGTGTCACAAACGGTATTCTCCATGGCAGCGGTACCAGGGATCAATGTGCCGGAAGCATTGGCGGCGAAATTTGGGCTGTTTGAAGCTGACTGCCTGCGCATCAGATCGTCATATTTGCATTTTTCCGTATACAATGAGCCTACAAAACTTACATCTGAGCCGTATTTTATAAAGTCTTCGTCTGTCATATTTAAGACCACATTTTCCCAGCGTTTAGCATTGGTGGCAAGCGGCAGATAGAAGATATGCTCCGGATTGACAGGCTGGAAAAATTCATACTGTGCCCTGTCAAATAAGAAAATTCGGTTCCATTCGTTCTTTAAGGCATTGGAGAATAATTCCGGCACCGGAGAATCGACGCTCCAGCATACATAAGGCAGCTTAAAGCGGTTGCACGTATAAGAGATTGCCGGAAAGAAATTGATACTGAATACGAATGCAAAAGAGTGATGTGTAATCCATTCGGTTATTTTGGCAGCACATTGCCTGGGTGTAATTGACTTGTCCGTCATCTCCATCTCTTCGGTGTGAACCGTAATGCCGAAATCGGTAAAGACTTGAATGATGTCGGGTTCGCAGATGCTGTTGTAGCGGTAAAATAAGATTTCCATTTTCTAAATTCCTTTTCTATTTGGATATACAGGTCTGGCATTCTATATGTCAGTACCAATGCATTATAGCGGGCGTGCGGCAGGATTTAAGATGCACTCTTTATGGCGGTTCAGCAAAGCGGCAAGATAGCTGAAAGCGCTGTTGGAGAGAATCATGCCTTTACAATGGCTCATGAGCTGTAAATCAATATAATTATTGCCGTCTACGTTGCCTTCCACATATGTGATCGTATGGAAAGCGGCAAATCCGAGGTCGTCCGAGTGTGCCTTGCACCAGTCAATATCATCTGAAAAGACAAATAAATCCCAGTCATCGGAATAAAGCGTAATAAAGTCCCGTACAATCTGCCTGCAGGTATCGGCGGGGTAAGACCAGCCGAGGGCGACATAGTCTCCGCGGCGGATATGGACGGCGAGTGAATGACGGCTGCATATCTGTTTCATAAGGTCAACATTTGCGGGCGATACAAGCGGCGGAAAAGCCAGTTCCTTAAGAAAAATATTTTCATACCGGTGAAACCATCCGGAATGCACCCAGTAGCCGTGATAATAGGTATCCTTCGGATAATCCTGTATTTCGGGAAGATATTCTTTCGATGGAATCCGTATCACTTCGCCCTCGAAAGGGTTGAAGGACTTGTAATTGTCAAATTCTGCAATCATGACGAAGGGTACACCGATTTCGGTCATGATTTGCGGAATGCTCTTGCCGTTTCGTCGATTTTGCAGACAGAAATCCCAGACATCCGCATCGAAACAATCACTTAGCATCGGCGGATGAAGAGAGAATACACGTTCCAGTTCATAGCCGTTATGCACGGTGTTTAGTGCAAAGTAAGAATCATCCAGATACATGATGTCTCCATTGTGAGCAAGGGAATAGTATCTCGTAAACAGGTATTGAAATACCTGATTCGCCAGTCCGCCGTTTAAAAATTGGATTTTCATATGTCCGGTATCCTTTCTGTTATCATGTTCCTGTGATGTTGTGGACAGGCATGGATATATTGTATCATGCATGGACGGCCGCCACAACTTTTAATAGGGAAATTGCGGAAGTTGACAAATAATTACGGCCTATATGCACCAATTATTATAAAACGGTCATAAATTTATTTTCAATCACTAAATTTTTATTAAATATATCCGATATAAGCTATAAGAGATTACGTCTGTCTTTCGTCAGAGATACAAGACGTTATCATAAGACGATTTTATTAATTCTACAATATCACACGGAGGTGATTAGCAATGGCAGTTGAACCATTAAACAGTGTCATGACTTATCAGGCACAGACAACAGTAAAACCGCAGGCAGTGACACCGGTAAACACGGAGGTTCCGGAAGACGGTCAGACAGTCAATGTCGATGAAATGACGGCAGCGGTGACAAGACCACAGGCTGAAGACGATAAAAGCAGCGGCGGACAGAATGACAGCCAGCAGCAGGAGGCATCAGCCAACACGACGAATCGGAGTCAGCACAAGGCGATTAATAATGAGCAGCTTAAGAAAGCAATTGCTGAGATGAACAGAAAGATTAATAACAGCAATGAGGAAGCTGTATTTGGCGTCCATGAGGACACCAACAGAATTATGATCAAAATCATGGATAAGGATACCAAGGAAGTTATCAAAGAATTTCCACCTGAGAAAACGCTGGATATGATTGCGCGTATATGGGAGATGGCAGGTATTCTTGTAGATGAAAAGAGATAAGCGGTTAGGAGGTAATTAGAATGGCAATCAGAATTACGGGCATGTATTCCGGTCTGGATACGGAGAGCATTATCAGCGAACTGGCTTCCGCCCAGAGTTATAAGAAGACAAAGCTTGTGAAAGAGCAGAAGAGGCTCAGTTGGAAGCAGGACGCATGGAAATCACTGAACACCAAACTTTACAGTTTCTATCAGAAACTGGATGATTTGCGTATGCAGAGTTCCTATATGAAGAAGAAGACGATCTCTTCCAATCCGAATGCAGTCAGCGTCGTAAGCAATGGCAATGCAGTTGAGGGAATCCAGTCGATTTCTGTGACAGATCTTGCAAGAAGCGGTTATCTGACCGGTGGGGAATTGAAAACGACCAGCGGCGCCAAAGCGACAGGAAGCACCACGTTGGAGCAGTTAGGTTTTACGGGAACCGATGGCAGCATCAGCGTCAATACCGGCAGCGGAACAGTCAAGATTGATGTGACCAAAGATACGACAATCGACCAGTTCGTGAAGAAGCTTAGTGATGCTGGTTTGAATGCAAGCTTTGACGCAAATTACCAGCGTCTTTATGTGAGTTCCAAAGAGACCGGTGAACTGGCGAACTTTACGTTGACAGGTGACAATGCTGCAGGCATGAATGTGCTGGAGTCATTGGGGCTTTTGTCCATGGGAGACAAAGAAACCGCCGAATACAATAAGTGGGCGGCGTATAAGGATGCTTCGGGAAACAGAACGGCGGCGTATGAGCAGGTCATCAATGATGAGATTGCGAAGCGTGCGGCTGCATACAAGGCACAGAATGATAAGCTGACGGCAGAGAATGAAGCTCTTGCGAAGAAAAACGAAGAAGCAAAAGCAGACTATGAGAAAAATTACCAGGATTATCCGGATGCAGATCATTTCGCGGGGGCCGTCAGTGATCTCAAAGAGAAACTTTACGGACATGATGAAGACCAGGTTGTGGATGGCGAGACCAAGAAAGTCCATGTAGAGGGCGAACTTGAGAAGAAAGTCAGTGACACCAAGAAAGCGTTAGAAGACGCTCAGAACCATCTGAAAGAGTTAAAGGATAACGGGGCTTCGGCGGCGGATATTGCGGACGCAGAAAAGGAAGTGACAGAGAAATCACAGGCAGCATCCGAGGCGCAGAGTGAATTTAATACTGCCAAGGGCAAATACAGTTACTTGAATGCAATCGATGAGAATAACAAGAAGATTGCGGAGAATGAGGCGAAGATTAGTACGAATGAGTCTAAATTCTCAGTGGACGGAGACGGTAAGGTTACAGGGACTTCGGATCTTAGAACGGATGTGGAGACTGAGTTTGATAAGAAGGTAGACGAGGCTCAGGCTATTGTTGCAGATAAGGCAAGCTATGCGAGTAAGGCGACGGGCACCAAGATTGACGGTACGGATGCAGTGATTACTTTAAATGGGGTGGAATATAAGTCCAAGAGCAGCAGCTTCAGTATCAACGGCATGACGATTACGGCGCTTGACAAGACAACAAGCCCGGTTACGTTATCGACGACAACCGATACAGACGGCATCTATGATATGATCAAAGGACTCTTTACGGAGTACAACAAGCTGATCAACGAAATGGATGCCCTGTACAACGCAGATGCCGCCAAGGGTTACGACCCGCTGACATCGGAGGAGAAACAAGAACTGACGGATGATGAGATCGAGGAATGGGAGAAGAAAGTAAAAGATTCTCTCTTAAGAAGGGATGCTTCTTTGAACAGCGTATCATCCGTGATGAAAGAGGTTATGCTCCAGGGCGCAGAGGTGAATGGCAGGACTTTATACTTGTCTGATTTCGGCATCAATACGCTGGGTTATTTCAATGCGGCAGATAATGAGAAGAATGCTTATCATATCGACGGTGATTCGGACGATACCTCTGTCAGCGGCAACAAAGACAAATTAAAGGCTATGATTGCATCTGATCCGGATACGGTCATGAACTTCTTTACCAAGCTGACCAACAATATGCATGATAAGCTGCAGGAAAAGATGGCGGCGGTGAAAGATACAAGCAGTGCCTTTACTTTCTATAATGACAAATTGTTGAAAAAGGAGTATGATGAATATACGACGAAAATCAAGAAGCAGGAAGATAAGGTGAATGCCTTGATGGATAAGTGGTATGCCAAGTTTTCAGCGATGGAGACTGCCATGGCGAAACTGCAGTCCAAGAACAATGCAATATCTGGTATGCTCGGCGGGGGCTGATAATAACAGGTAGAATAATGGCAGGGCCGATCAAGGAGGAGAATGACTATGCCGGCACGTAATCCCTATGCACAATATGAAACGAATAAGATCATGACGGCTTCCCCGGCGGAAGTGACGTTAATGCTCTATGAAGGTGCGATCAAGTTTTGCAATATCGCTATTACAGCGATTGAGCACAATGATATCCAGAAAGCGCACACAAACATCATGAAGGCGGAGCGTATTATCGAAGAATTTCGGAATACCTTAGACCGTAAATATTCCGTGGCGGAAGACTTTGACAGAATATATGTGTATTTATTACAGCGTCTTTTCGAGGCGAATGTCAAGAAAGATAAAGAGATTCTGGAGGAAGTCAATATGCACCTCCGAAGTGTCAGGGACACATGGAAAGAAGTCATGAAGCGTAACTATGAAGCAAATTAAACAGCGATGGAAAGGGATATGGCATGAGTCAGAGCGGTGCGCAGATATTGATGGAGAGCCTTGAGAAGAAGAATCAGATACTTGACGAGATTATTCAGGAGAATATCGTACAAGAGAAGATTCTGAAGGAAGAAGAACTGGATTTGGATGCTCTGGACGCATCGACGGACAGATTAGGAGAGCTTACGGAGCGTCTGGAGCGTCTCGATGATGGTTTTGAGGCGGTGTATGACAGAACCAGGGAGGAGCTGCTTGCCAATAAGGAGAAATATCGGTCGGAGATTACCAGAATGCAGGAACTGATCGGACAGATTACGGATAAGGTCGTGAAGATTAATGCCGGTCGGATGCGCAATAAAATGCAGGCGGAAGCCCAGTTTAAGAAGAGTCGTGACCAGATTGGCAAAGCCGTGTCTCAGGTCAGGGTGAGCCGCAACTATTATAATAACATGAACCAGCTCAATTATGTTGCGCCGCAGTTCTACGATAATAAAAAATGAGTGTTTTTTAGTTTAAGTATTTGCAGAGTGTTAAGCCAATAGGCCCATGTAATCATGGGCTTATTTTTATGGGGATTGTACTATGTTTGAAAATCGAAGATAGGAATTTAATGTGAATTTTATTGTAAACACGAACATTTTTCTGTATAATTAAAGTATAATAAGGAGTATGTAATATTATTGAATATTAGCAGTTCAATCAGCATGGATTTTAGGAAACCGAGGTAATAAGGTGCAGGACGATATGAAACAAGTAGAAACAGGAGAAAACATAGCTAATATACTATTAAGGATAGTGTATTTTCTGATTTATTTAAGAAGAAAAAGTATCTATTGCAGCTATACAAGGCGCTTCACCCAGAGGACACAGCAGCGACAGAGGACGAATTGGCAGATATAACGATAAGGAATGAAAAAGCCATTACAGAAACGATTCGTATTTGTAAGGATAGAAATGTGTTAAGGGAATATTTAGAGGACAGGGAAAAGGAGGTTGTTTCGATTATGATGAGTTTGTATGATGAGGAAGAAGTTATGC
>JAMPGN010000034.1 GCA_023663915.1 Eubacterium sp.
AGCTGAATTTATAGTCTTTTTCCGGGTTGTATGCCTCCACTGCTGCCAGCATTGCAAAATAACCGCACTGCATGAAGTCTTCCATATCAACAAAGGCATTCTTTTCCATAACGCCCCTGTATTTTGCCGCCAATATCGTTATTGTGCGCCTGCACTGCCCCCAGAGTATCGGCAGCAGGCTCTTTTCCCCCGCCTTTATCCTTGCCGCTAGCTCTTCATTGTTCCTGCTTCCTTCCATGCCGTCCCCGCCCCCGTTCCTGTCATTCTTCCGTAATATCCGGGGTTTGGTCTGGGTTCGACTTGCAATAAAGGTCAAGGTCTGTTTTATACCCCTCGTGGTTGTCTATGCGGGTGATCTGGTAATATTTCCCGGCATACTCTACCAGCATATCCGTATCAATATCCGTGCGGTAATTGACCGTGAATACTACATCTTCCGTGGCGTTCACTGTAGCCGCCGCAAAGAACTCTTTCCCGGAAAGCTGGCGGTAATACGCCCACAGCTTCCCCGTATGTACGGGCTTCCACTCTTCAACGCCAAAGCCGTTATTATCTACATAGTTTTCATATGACAGTATGCGTATTTTCTTGTCTTTCAGCTTCATTTCCTGCCCCCTTATCCCTTTATTGCGCTTCTAGGAACTCGTTATAATGCTCATACAGCCCCACATAGGCATTCAGCAGGCTTGCCGTGCCGTCTATGCGCTGCTTTGCCGTTTGGTTCTTTACTGGCACTATGTTCCCGTTCCTGTCCTCCTGCACGCCTGTATTGGAAAGACACCAGCGCAGTATAGGGTTGTTGTTATAGTTGATGCGCTTTGCCTGCAAGTCAGCGCCCAGAAACTGCATGGGAAGGGAAAGTGTCTTCGCCCCCTGCGCAACGCCCTTCATTTCCGTAAAGCCCGTTTCCTTCATTTCCTCCACCCAGTATGCGGCGCTCCACCTGTCGTAATATACCCACGCCGGGAAAATGCCGTATGTGTTCGCCATTTCCACAAACCACGCGGTAACGTCCTTATAGTTTATCGTGTTGCCCCTGCACAGTCGCACAAGCCCGCGTTCATACCATTTGTCATAGGGCAGCTTCTCTTCATTTACGCGCCGCTCCATGCTGTCTTCTGGTATCCAGTACATCTGTGTCACATACCGTTTTTCTGTGTTCCTGTCAATCAAAAGCAGCGTTGCACATGTTAAGTCACGGGAGCTTGACAAGTCCGCGCCGCCGATCGCATAGCAGCCCCGGAACTGTTCTAAATCGAATGTTTCCTTGTTGGTTATGTCTTCCAGTGAAAGCCACGCCGTGCCGATCGTGTCGCGTACATTGAAATCTTTTACCAGTATCCCCTTTAGGTCAGCCGGGTTATTCTGTGCCCTTATTACTTTGTTCTGCAAGTCTTCCAGCTTTTTGATCGTCCCCAGCGCCGGGTTTGCTTTCTGCCACATTTCCGGGCGCGTCCATTCCTCCCGGCTGTCCAGCTCATACATGATCGGCAGGAATGTTTCATCTTCAAAAATCCCGTCTGCCACATTGCAGGCGTAGGAATACATATCATCAAAAATACATTCCCGGACAGTCCCCGCCGTTGTAATCATGATCAAAAGCGGCTGCTGCCGTGCGCTCTGTGACTGCTTCATCACTTCGTATAGGTTTCTGTCCTTAATCCCGTGTAGCTCGTCTATAATGACGCAGTGGGAGTTTAAGCCGTCAAGGCTTCCGCTGTCCTTGCTTAGTGCCTCAAAGCTGGAGAAGGTTGCCGGGAAATACAGGTCTGCCTTGCGCTTTTTTAGTGCTTTCCGCAGCGCTGGGCTTTGCTGTACCATGTTGTAAGCCTCGTTGAAGATGATTTTTGCTTGGTCGCGCTTTGTGGCTACGCTGTAAACCTCCGCGCCCGCTTCGCGGTCTGCCGCCAGCATATAAAGCGCAATCCCGGAAAGCAGCGTGCTTTTCCCGTTCTTCCTGCCTATGTAGAACAAAGTTTCCCGGTACTGCCGCAGTTTTGTTTCCCTGTCAACAAAGCCGAAAATGGCAGAAATAAAAGCCTTTTGGAATAATTCAAGCTCTACTTTCTTCCCCGCCCATTCGCCTTTTGACTGCTTGCACAGCGTTTCGATAAATTCTATCGGCCTATTAGCTCGCTTTTCGTCAAAGATATAACGCCCTTCTGTGTTTTCTGCCTTTTCAGCCAGCTTTTTATACTGCTTCCTTACCCTTGCCGGGGCAGTAACCGCCCCGCTTTCGATCGCCCGCCAGTATTCCGCGATATAGTTCACGCTGCCCCTACTCCTGATTTTTTATGAATTCTAACAGCTCGCTTGCGCCTTTATCTGTCGGTTCTGGTTTCGGTAACAGCTCCGTAAACTGGCGGTATATAAGGCTGTAACGCTGAATCATGGTATTATACGTTTTTACGGCTGGGCTTTCCCTGTCAAACTCCTGCGCACCCTGTTTAAAGTGGTCGATTGCCCCGTTTTCTTCGATATGGCAGCGCAGCCCGTCCAGCGTCGATTCCATGAAAGCAAGCTCTGTTATCAATTTTTCCGCTACCGTTTTGCGGTCTTCCGGGACTAATTTTAAAAGCCTCTTTAGTTTGCGCATGTTTTTTGATTTCTCTGTATTTTGTCCTGCTGCCATGTCATCTTCTCCTATTTCCTGTTATCTTTACCCCTCCCCTCATACGCGAACCCCAGAGGGGAAAGAAAAGGTTGCCCCCTTGCCGGTGTTTTTCCCCCCTTTATCTTTTCCGGGTGGGGGATATAAGCACGCTGCAATGACTGTTTATATTTTTCGTGCCACTCAACCGCTAGCCTCTCAAATTTCCTGCGGCTTTTGCTCCGTTGCGGGTCACTCCTGATATTTGCTATGCAGTCCTTTAATGGCGTGTCGATCAATACCAGCGCTGCGTTAAGCTCCTGCGCAAGCCTGCGCATTTCCAGCGCGTCTGCCGTGGCTGTTACAACAAAAGCCCGTTCCCATTTCCCGCGCCTCTGCTGTATGCACTCATAAAGCAGCCTGCGCACTTCTAGCGCCGTCTGCAATACTGGTCTGAAATCCAGCCGCACGCCGCCGCCCTCACCCATGAGCGCCGCGCATATGTAGTCTAAATCAACCACTAAATCATTCTGCGCCTTATGCCCTAATACATAGGTCGTCTTTCCGCTGCCCGGGCTGCCGCACACCAGAAACACATTAGGGCTTTCTACTGCGTTGCCGTCCTCGTCAAAGCCTATTCCGTTTAATTTTGCTGGCTGTCCCCGGAAAGCCTTGTCGTCTTTCGCGTGTTCCTCTGTGTGGCATTTCTCGCATACTGCCTTTAGGTTTCCCCAGTCTAGCGTTATTTCCGGGTCGTTTATGTTCCACGGCGCTAAATGCCGGATATGGTGGACAATGCACGCAGCGCCCCCGCAGTCCTCGCATATGTAGTTTTTGCTGCTTAAATATGCCCTGCTTGTTTTCCTCCACTGCTGGCTGTCATAAAACGCCCGTGCAAAATCCCTAGCCATATTCCCGTTACCCCTTCCTTACCGCTATCAGCGCAAGCGTTTTTAGCAGGCTGTCAATCGTCCTCTGTAGCTTTTCCGCGTCGGCGCGTTCCGCATTGTACCAGAGCATGAGTATAAACTTCCCCGCCGTATCCGCTAACGGCTGCTGTGCCTGCTGGTCTGCCGTAACGCCTGTTGTCAGCTCTATATAGTCTGGTATTGCAGGCAATAACCCTTCTATGATAGCGTCATTGTCTGCCGTATCCAGCCGCAGTATTTCCCGCGCCTGTTCTATTGTCAGCATACCCGCAGCCCCCTTTATGAAGCCGCCCGCGCCAGTTTTACGAATGCCTCCGGCACGATCGGCTTGCAGTCTGCGATTGCCATTGCCCGGTAGTCGATCAAGCCTTTCTTGAAGCTGCTTTCCCTTGAAGCCTCTACTGTGATGCCCTCTGGCATGTTGTAGCCCATATAGTTAAAATTTCCGAAAATGATTGTTTCATCTGCAAAATAATCATCTACCACTACCGGGAAGCCTAATATTTTGCCTATCCCCTCATTTTTCGGGTCTGCAATGAAGATAGGGCGCTTGTTTGCATCTACAAGCCCGTAAAACAGGTTATAGAGCGTTGCATTGTTCATAGCCCATGCCGCGCCGTTTGCATATCCCCTTTTCAGTGCCGCAACCGTCTTTACCACGTCGGCATATGTAAGCCCTGCTGTTTTGCTGAATGTGAGCGCGTTCTTTCCGTCCTCCCATGCAATCCCGGTCAGAATGCCCGTTCCCTGCCCCGTTCCAGTGCCGTTTACAAGGGCGTTTGCAATACACTCCATGACACTTGCGTTAAGCTCCTGTGTCATGTACCCTTCAAAAGCGGAAACGCTCATTTTCCGCGCCTTTTCACTGATAGAAAATACTTTCATAATCTCATACCCGTCAAAAGAGACGCTGGTAACTGCTGGCTGTTCCCCGTCAACTGCTGTGCCCTCTGCGTGCCAGTTTGCCGCCTCTGCTGGCGTTCCGATAGGCACGGCTACTTTTGAGGGGATATTGAAAGCCCTGCACACGCCCATGATGCCGCCCATAGTATGCGCCTTTTTCATTACCTCGTTAAGCGTCTGTGTAGGAAGCACTGCTGCCACGCTGGAAGAATCCGTGAAAGTGTCCGCACGCTGCTCATTCATGGCGCGGCTGTATGCCGCCTGTTCAAATTCCGTCAGCTTATGCCCCAGCAAAGACTTGAAAAACGCGCTCCTGTATTCCGCGCTGCTCAATGCGTCGCCCTCCGCTGCCTCATGGCTCGCCCTGCGCTCAAAGGTCATGCCTGCGCCCGTGATCGGGTTGAACGCGCTGCGCTGGCCGCCTGCTGCCGCGTTCTGCTGTAAGTTATCCTTTGCCTGCGCCAGCCCGGAAAGCTCAATGTTGAGCGTGGTAATGTCCGCTTCTGCATCCGTTTCAATAATCCCCTTGATTTCTGCCGCCCGCTTCTCAATGTCTTCCAGCGTGGAATTGCGGTAATAGTTAAATGCCTCTGCAATCGTCTTAAATTTCATTGTGTTTTCCTCCGTTGAATCTTTTTTGCGGTGTCCGTTTTGGACACTTTTTAAATGTTTTTCATCAATATTCTGTTTGCCTTTATGAGCGCCGCCCTGCGCTGCCTTTCTGCCGCTTCCCGCCCGCTTATCGCAGATCGCGCCTCTACGCTTGTCTGCGGGTATGCGGGGAATGGCACAACGCTTATCTCATAGACCTTTTCTATTTTGTGTATTGTCCAGGTCTTTGTCTTTTGGTCGTAGCTGTCGCCGCCCTCCGGTACTTTAAAGGCAAAAGACATTCCCGAAAGGTCGCCGCGCTTTACTGCCGTATATACGCTGGCTGCCTCCGGCGTGTCTGGTAAATCCGCAACCATGCGCAGCCCTGCCGGGTCGTGTATGAGCTGCATTGTTTTTGGCGTGCGTGCAAGGGGTACTTTGCTTAGGTCATGGTTGTAAAGCAGCCTTGCATCTGACAGGTCAGCCCCTTCCAGCGCCCCTGCCCTTATCACCTCTATAAAAGCCCCTGCCGGGTCATTTATCTTTGTCGGCTGGTCGTACACGATCGGTCTTCCTTCCAGCCGCAGGGCTTTTTCTGCGCCTGCTGCCGCGTTTGTCCTTATTTCGCATATCCTAATTTCCTTCACTGCCTCCCGCCTCCTTTTCCATCCCTGCTGCCCCGGCTTTCGCCATCTGGTATTTGTGCGCCTCGTCAGCAGAAACAACATTTAACGTCTGTAGCCTTTTTTCGCCGCCCTCCACGCTTGGAAGGTTCAGTATTTCCAGCGCTTGGTTAATGGTAAGCAGCCCATACGGCATAAGCTCTTTGATAAGGTTCACCTTTGTAGCGTTGCTGCTGAATTGCAGCCGCCCGCTCTCAAATAAAATAGAATTGCCGAAAGCCCTTTCCCTCTCATTGAATACTTTGCGCGTAAATTCAAGGCTTAACTGTACTGCGATCGGCTCGATCGTGCTTTCATAAAACGCCGCCCACTGGTCTTCATTGTAGCTGCTGTTTACGATCGCCTCCGAAATCCCCAGATAGTCATAAATCTTTGTTTTTACCGCCTGTAGCTGCTTCTCGTCGATCGTATAGGGTTTGTTGTCCAGCGGTATATATTCCGACGCATTATCTATTACGGCTATGCCTCCATTGTTGGATATTGTCAGATAGTCTTTTATGAAATTCTCCTGTATGTCTTTCAGCTTCTCCACGTTTGCAAGCTGCGTGCGCTTCAAAATGCCCCGGAGCTGTGCGCCGCTGTTTATCGCTGAAATGATGCCCTCATTCTGCGTGTGCGCAAGCTGTAGCGCTGGCTCTAATGCGCCGTTGTTGTCGCCTAAAAGGTCGCTGCTGTTGAAATTCCTGCGCATATGTATCACGTCCGCATATGGCAGCACTACGCTTTTGCCGCCGGAAAAAAGGAACTCACAGTACAGCGCCCCTGCTGCATCTGCCATAAATTCAACATGCGCCGTATTTAACGGGAACACGCCCACAAGCCGCCCGCGTTCGTCCTTCTGTAAAAACGCAAAGGCATTGTTGTAAAGGAAATAATGCGTTGCCAGCTTATAAAGCATGTCAAAGGCGCTCATGTACGGGTTAGGCTCTATCTGTAGCAGGCGGTTTATTTTACAGTCGCCCTCCGTGCGGTCATGGTCTGCGTAGCGTATCACATGCGAACCTTTCAGCTTTGCCACGTTCCGCGCTATCGCGTCAACTGCGCCCCTGTATATGTCGTTTGCGTATGCGTCGCCGTTCCACGCGGAAAAAGAGCTGCCGCCGCCCAGTATCTCTGCGCGTTCCGTCCTCCCTTCCGGGGGCTTTGCCTTGCGGAATATCCGCAAAAAAATGTTCATCCCTTCCCCTTCCTTTCCTGTCTGTCATTTTGCTTTTGGGCGGCGCTCTCTGCCTGTCCATGCTGCCGCCTCCTGTTCTGTCGTGATATTTACCGTGTTGGCTGCTTTTCACATTAAAAAGCCGCAGAAAACCTGTTGACCGTCCGCATACTCTCTAGCTGGTATGACCGCTGCTATTTTTGCCACGGTATCCAGATGCAGCTATTCGCCTGCTGCCCTCTGGTGCAGGCTCGCCGTGCCTGCTACAAATGCGCCGTTCTGGAATCGAACCAGACACGCCCAGCAATAAGGCTGGCGCTCTAACCAGTGAGCTAACGGCGCTTTTTAGCTTTGGTCTTCCCTGCCTTTTTCCTCCCTTTCTTTATTTTCCCTTTGTCCGCTATCTTCCTGCATTTATAGTGCTGGTATAAATTCCCCCAGTTATCGCAGCCCACCTGCCAATCCGGCAGCAGTATATAGCCCTTCGGCGCGGTCGGTATCTTCCGCATGATGCTTTCCCGCTTGATCTCTTTGATTGTGACGATCGGGCGCTTTAGGTTTAGGCTCCCGCTCCATCTGCGCTTGTTTTTCCTTTTCCCTTCCGGCTCTGCCCCTGCCTCTTCTCCTTCCTGCTCTATGTTCTTTGTTATGTATGTCGCTAAATCCTTATAGTCGTTCGTCTTATCCAGAATAGAGGAAGTGACACGCCCACGCCCCCAGAGCTTTACTAAATCATTTATGGGTATCCCGTTCATTACTGCGTGTATGTGCCAGCGCCCCTGCTTCTCCAACGTATAAACATACTTTAGTTCCGGCAGCCCGTTCTTTTTCAGATACCGCCGTACCCTCCGGGTAAAGTTGCGCCATTCCTTCCGCGCCGCCTCTTCCCCTATATCCTCTGCAAAGGTAAATGTATTGAACTGGTCGCCCTGCTGCCCGTCAAAGTTTATGTATATCACCCTCCACAGTTCGTTTCCTGTCCTGATCTCATTCGCCTTTTTCTGCGCTGGCGTTGATTCCTTTTCCTTCTCCCCTCTCTGTGCGCTTCCCCCTTTCGTAGAATGGTAGCGCATGACCTCCATAATATCCCCTATGATGATTTTCTTTTCACTGTATGACATATGCGTTCCCTTTCCTGCCGCCCTCCCTGTAATGGTTCAGAAGATAACGTTATTTACAAGGTCGGGATTTCCCCGCAAAAACCGCTAAAACGCTTGCAATCCTGCTTCACATATGCTATACTGTAATTGGTTGAGGGCATATGTGAAGCCTTTGGGCGTTTAGCGGTTTTCCGTTAGGCGCTATTCTTTTTCCTTTCCTTCTTTACCGGACTGGTGCTCTGCCTCTTTCTCCCCATCTTCATACCCCCAGCAGTACGCTTGGTAGAATGATTTTGTGAAGAAATAGTATTCTTCCGGCTTTACCCATTCCGGCATCCTGTAAGACCGCTTAAATTTCCTGTAGGACATTTTTGCGAATGATGCGGCTGCCGCCGCCCGCCCCGCATTGTCTATCTTCTCTGCAAACTCCCCCGCCAGCTTATATTTTTCCTTTTCCTCTGCTGTCAGTTCCCTTTCATCACCACCGAAACGGTAGCTTATAACCTTCTTTTCCGGCTCTTGTTTCTGCACCAATTGCGTTTCCATCCCTTTTTTCCTCCCTTCCAGTGCCTGGATTTGTTTCTTGCTGTTCCTGCTGCCCGCAGTCGCATTTCTCGCCCCAGTCAAGGTTAGCGCCGCAGCGTTCACATTTCCTGTACATCATGGTTTCCCTTCCCTCCTGTCTTTATATTGCTATCTGCCGCAGCAGCTCCGCAATTTCCGGCTCGTTCCTCCGCTCTGGCGGCAGCGTCCGCACGGCTTCCCTGCACTCTTCCCGCAGTATTACGATTTCTTCCACACTGCGCCCCCTGCGGATAAAGTCTAGGTATGTTGTTTCCGGCTCGTCATTGTCTAAAGGCGTGTCATATGAGATTGTAAGGCAGGCTGCGCGTTGCTGCGTATGCTGCGCCCGGTACAGCGTCTTCAAGCCCTTTTCTATGCCCCCGCATGTATACTGGCTGATTTCCGCGCCTTTTGGTATGCCCCTCTTCATTGCATTGTTGGCAGTTTCCGTAACGATCAGAAAAGCCTCCGCTGTAATGTCGTCCATATCTATACAGCCGTTCCGGCAGTTTTTCAGCAGCATTGTTGCGCTTTTTCTTGCCATAATCTTTGCAAGCGGTATCATGCTTTCAATCGCTGCATTCCTTTCGCATATGTCCTTAAAGACAAATTCCCGGTTCTGCTCTATATCCCGTAGGTATGCCGCTTTTGCCCCCGCATAGTCAGCAAAAAGCCCTTCCGGCTCTACTCCCAGCACTTCCGCTAACTTTTTTGCAACTGCCGCCCTTACATGAGGCCTGCGCCCTTTCTTTATGTCTGTAACGTGCGTCTGCGCTATGCCCACCAGCTCTGAAAGTTCCTTTTGCGTTATCCCTCTGATAACGCATAAGTCGGAAATATTGTTAGGCTGCGTCTTTACATTGAATTTGTCTTCCGGCTGCTGCCCTCCGTTCATGCCCTCTATGCTCTTTTTCCGGCTTTCTGCCTCTTTCACGGCTGTTTCCTGCCCAGCCCTGCACGCCCTCACGCTTTCCCGCGCCTGCTGCCTGCTGCTTCCATAATCCGGGAATATGTTTTCCGGCTGCACTCCCAGCACTGCTGCCAGCTTTTGGGCAAATTCCATAGACACATTTTCTACTTTCCCTTTTTTCACCATTGCTAGATAGCCCTCGGTGAAATTGGTCTGCCTTGCTATTTCCCTCTGGGTTATCCTTTTGGCTCTGCATAAGTCCGCTATGTTGTTGGGCTGTGTCCTTACTGTTGGTTTCTTAGGCATTCTGCGCCCGCATTTTTGCGCCTGCCTTTGCCTTTCTTTCCGCTCTTTTGTACTGCCTGTATATGTCCGCAAGCGGCTTGGCTATATCCTTACACGCCGCCTCTTCCCCGGCTGCAAGCCCGCTTTCCGGCTTTATTTCCTGCGCTGGTATGATGCGGTACAGCGGCACGTTTTCCGCTATTGAGCCGTCCGGCGCACGCAATCCCATAACCGCCACTTGTAGAAGGGCTTCCCCCTCTGCTAAAAATCTTTTCATTATGTATGCCTCCATTTCGCTATTCCAGCGCAGATAGTAACAGTTCTACAGGGTCGTACTTGTTTAATTCATCAATTACCGCTCTTTTCTGCTGCTCTGTCATGCCTGGCGTGTTTTCTATGATTTCTGATACTTTTGCAAACATCAGCATATATGCTTGGTTCTGGCTCATTCCTTCAAGCGGTGTGTCATTAAAAGCTGGCTCTTTTTGGTTAAATTTGTTAAGTGCGTCTTGATATTCCATTTTTATACCTCCATTGTTTGTTGCCTGTTTGGTGACTTTTGAGCTAAAAAAATATGAAAAAGTTCTAGCTCTGAAACTCCTAAAGTTTTAGCCATTACATCAATTTCTTCCAAATTTGGTTGTCGCACACCATTTGACAATTTATTTACTTTTTGTCTTTCCCATCCCATTTTACGGGCAAATTCTGCTTCACTGTCAAATTTAGAATAAATCAATCCACGAAATGCCTTTACTTTTTCCTTCACTTTGTTAGCACCTCCTTTGTTGCCTATTTGGTGACAACATAACAATATCACTAGATTTTTCCTTTGTCAACCGTTTGGTGATTATTTTTTTATTTTGTCTTTACTTTGGTTACAAAATATGCTTTAATAGATACATCAAATATAAGAGGGTGTCTTTATGAATAATGAATTTAGCAAGCGTCTAAAACAAATAAGAGAATCTCGAAAAATGTCACAAGATGAATTTGCAAACCTACTTGGCACTTCTAAACAGGTTATCAGTAGATATGAAACCGCCCAGCGCACACCAAAAATAACAACAGTTTATGAATATGCACAAAAGTTAGGCGTTTCATTAGAACAACTTACGGGATATGAAGCAGATTCGTTAGTGCCTGCAATAGAAGTAAAAAACGAAGTCTTTAGTATTATTGGTAAATGGACACCTTATCAAGCCAGAATGCGGCTTCCTCTTCTGAAAATATGTCAAGATTTATCTGAGGAAGAACTTATAGAAGCTGTCAATTATATTAAATATCTTCAATCTAAAAGAGGTGAACAGTAATGCAACAAACACTAAATGCCGTAATATACGCCCGCTATTCCTCACACAACCAGACAGAACAGAGCATAGAAGGGCAGCTGCGGGATTGCTACGCCTTTGCAGAACGTCAAGGGCTGCAAGTGGTAGGAGAATATATAGACCGCGCCATAACAGGGCGCACGGACGACCGCCCAGAGTTTCAGCGTATGATCGCAGACGCACGTAAAAGGCAGTTTCAGCGTGTCGTTGTCTGGAAGCTAGACCGTTTTGCACGTGATAGGTACGACAGCGCCATATATAAGCATAAGCTGAAACAGTACGGCGTTAAAGTGCTTTCTGCAATGGAGAATATAGGAGAGGGTAGCACTGGCGTAATCCTTGAAGCACTGTTAGAGGGAATGGCAGAACAGTACAGCTTAGACCTTTCGGAAAAAGTGCTGCGTGGGCAGCGGGAAAGCAGGCTGAAAGGGCATTTTCTGGGCGGCCATACTCCTATGGGCTACAAAGTTGAAAATATGCGCCTTGTTGTTGACGAACGTACTGCGCCCACTGTCCGCTATATTTTTGAGGAATATGCAAAAGGCACTCCCAAAAAGCAAATCATAGCGGAATTAAACGCGCGGGGGATTCGCAATAGTGCCGGCAAGCCTCTTACTGATTCCAGCATACAGGGGCTTCTAAAGAACAAAAAATATATCGGGATTTATGAGCATGGCGGGGAAAAGGTGGCGGGCGGCTGTGATGCCCTTATAGACGAAGAACTGTTTAACAAAGTCCAGAAACGCATTGATAAGGTAAAACATGCGCCTGCTGCCTCAAAAGCAAAAACAAAGTATCTCTTGCAGGGGAAAATATTTTGCGGCTACTGCGGCTCTAGCATGAATGGGGAGAGCGGGCGCGGCAGGCTAGGGGATACTTACTACTATTACTCATGCAGGAAGCGCAAAAAGCAGCACGCCTGCGACAAAAAGAACGAAAAGAAAGATTATATAGAGTGGTATGTGGTAGAACAGACTGTAGAGTATGTGCTAACACCAGAGCGCATAGAGTATATTGCTACTGAACTTGTCGCCCAGTATCAGAAAGACTGCGGCAGTGACCGCGTGGAAGCATACGAAAAGCAGCTTGAAAGGATAAACGCGGAAATAAGCCGCCTCGTTGATACCCTTGCCGTCTGCCCTGCTGCCGCGCGTCAGCCGATCTTTGACAAAATGGAAAATCTGGACGTGGAAAAGAGGGAAGTGGAGATAGACCTTGCAAAGCTGCGCGTGCAGGCTAAAGCGCACCCAACCGAAGATCAGATAATAGAGTGGCTGCAACAATTCTGTAAGGGTGACCCGCTTGACATTGATTTTCGGGAAAAGATTATTGATACCTTTATCAATGCCGTGTATCTGTATGACGATAAAGTAGTTATTTACTACAACATTGAGGGCAGCAAACAGATAAACTATATGGAAATACTGGACAGTACCGAAGAGCCGCCATTTTCGGACGATACACAAGCCTCTTGTGTGGTTCGAATTTCAAACGCTCCGGGGAGCTTGAGAAACCTTGTAAACATAGGTGTTTGCAAGGTTTTTTATTATTGATTGTTTTTTGATAAAAATAAAAAGCAAAGTTTTATTTGTTATGCGATTTTGAACCAAAAAATACTTATCGATTATCTATGTTTATAATCTGCATGTTAATACCCAGTTTAAATGTGTCTCATCGTAATTTAAAGCATATGCCATTAGTTCTTCCCCTAGTGCCACATATTGTGAAATGTCAGAAATATATGTACGTTCACGCCATTTTGAGACATGAATAGCTCCTTTATGCCACTTGTTATTAAATAAAAACTTAACAAAAATGAAGGCTTGAGTTGCTCCTGTCACAGTACAATTAAGTGGAACTGCCATAATATCATATATGTTAATATCATCTTTTACTATACTTTCTAATCCTAAAATCGGCCGCAATCCTTTATGTATATAATATCTCCATTTAAGCCCCTTCTTCATATTGATTTCGCCTTGATAATACCAATTCACTTCTCCCGTATCTATATTTTCACATCCTAAAATTCCATATCTATACAGATCCTCTAATAAATTATCAAAGTTTTCGAAAAGTGAATAACCTCCAAAGTTCTCTTCAATATGTTGCTGATATTCTTTTTTGGTAAAACAACTTTTAAATTTCCTTAAACTCGAAAAAATTAAATCGACATTCTCGCTGCTATATAAAGCGCTCATTTCTTCCATTATTTCTGATTTACTTTCTTCAGAGTACATTTCTAAAACATCAATGATTGAATTTTTACTAAATACCTGTGCACCCGGGTATGCTTTTACCGATAAAGACATATAACGAATAATATCCCTTGGCTTATTCCATGTTCTGTCCAAAATAAAATCTATTGTATCTTGTTCCCCAATAGTAGATGGGAACCATTTTTGCCGTATATCCTCATAGTTAGTTTCGGTATAATCACCCAGCATTCTTGCAATTCGCTTTAACCATATTGCAAATATTGGGTTACGAATCCCAACCAAATATTTACTTTTCCAATCCACAATAATTCGATAACTTCCTATTTTTTTATTTAATTCATCTCCACCGAGATATTTTTCAATGCTGCGCAATATTTCTGTTCTGACAGATAAAATAATTTTCATTTTTTTATACGATGCTTTTTTAATTGCTTGATTAAGCGACCACGCTACTTCTATCCAATCATGCACCATTTGTAAATCTCGTTTGAAGCTTTTATAACCACAGTAAGTCTCTAACTCATCTATACAAATAAAATAAGTGGCATCCTTTCTTTCCAAATGTCCGAAAAGATATTCGGAAATATCAAGGGCGTCATTAAAATCAACTAATTGAATAGCATTGGCATTTTCAAATGATACCTGCTCTTCAGAAATCGTATATATATCTAATTCCTCAGAAAATCTTATTTCCTTTGGAATACTCTGTAACATAGATATTCTTTCTTTCGTCCCAATTTTCGCCGTTTGAGATAATCGAAGAATTAAGCTTTCGAAGGCGTTCCAGTTAGTATTAGGAACAAATAATTTATAATTACTTTCTTTATTATCACAAACGATCTTTAAGAAAATGGTTAATCTCCATATATTTGTAAAATCTTGAATGTTTGTCATATCAACAGATCCAATATCAAGAGTATCAACAATCCTTCTCTCTATCGTCTCTATTTTAATCTTTTCACTCGTATTGTAATCAGTCTTAAATAATATTGTGGAACATATAGCACATTCATCATTTTGGGCAATCCTATTACTTAAATATAACAGTAATGCTGTTTTACCAGTTCCTTTATTTCCTGTAATATAATATTTGTCACCTTTTACCAAACCGTCTATATCAATATTAGGCGGAAAGTTCATGTTTGAATCTTCAAATGCTGTTATATCCTCAAATCGTGCATCGAGCTTCCCCACATAAATTTTATCAATATTCTTCTCTTTTGTATCCATTGGCTTGCATTTTCTCCCTTTTTAATATATTATGAAGACGAGATGTAGTAACTATACATATTATATCTTACATTCAAAGGAGAAAAAATGCAACATTATATTAAGTATTCAAAGAACAAGATTTTTATTTCTCTAACTGTTATTTTAGTATTTTCCGTTTTTATTATCATTAGAGAGTGTGATTATCCATTATTAGTTCATTCAGAAATTTTTAAATTATTTTTTGTACATAAATATACAGAAAAATTATTTTATAATTTATCGTTAAGTTATATTGCGGCATATATTTTTTATATTATTCAAATATTTATTCCCCAAACCATAAGGAATAAAAGAGCGTGTAAGATTTTAGCAATGGAGTTTCAAAAAGAATATCGATTAACAAAAGAATTTCTTTTTTTAGTCAGCCAAATTACAAAAATGGAAGGAATTTCCAAAATACAATATAAGTCATCCTTCTCATCATTTTATTACAGGGATTATAGTAACAATATTTTAAAACGTTTTTCAGAAATAAATACATTAGAACAACTTGTCCAGGATATTCAACAACAATTTATAGCTATAGAGAATAATAAATATTATAATGAGCTGGATTCTTATATAATAGAATTTTATTCCCTTTTTCCCTTAACGGAAATACAAAAATGCCTGGATTGTATCATTTATAGTTTTAACTCTACGAATAATTTAAACGTAGTTTCAAATGATTTAATTTCTCCTATAGAGCAATTTCTCATCCGGATGGCTTATATTATGCCATGGTGTACAGCGGTAGATATATCACAATGTACAGATCAGTTGTTAATTCAAAAATATGATAATGCTTTTGAAAATTCAGGTCTAAATGAATTTAAGTTTGCATTACGCATGAAAGAAAAGACTGACGATATAAATAGACCAACACATCCTATCAGGGGAGCTTTGGAAGCTTGTAAACATTGATGTTTGCAGGCTTTTTTGCATACAGAGGGGTGGATTGACAAAATAGGTATGCAGAAGTATAATTTATACACAAAAATCCCAGCAAATCAGTATGAAATGTGGCAAAAATATACTTGGAAAAGGAGTGGAGACAGCTATGTATAGCGAAAAGGTAATGGATCATTTTAATCATCCGCGAAACGTAGGCGAGATGGAAAATCCCAGCGGGGTAGGCACGGTCGGCAATGCAAAATGCGGTGATATCATGCGGATGTATCTGGATATCGACGAACAGGGCGTGATTCAGGATGTGAAATTCAAAACCTTTGGCTGCGGTGCGGCAGTGGCGACGAGCAGTATGGCAACGGAGCTGGTAAAAGGGAAAACAGTGCAGGAGGCGTTGCAGGTAACCAATAAGGCGGTCATGGAAGCATTGGACGGACTTCCGCCTGTTAAGGTGCATTGCTCATTGCTGGCGGAGGAAGCGATTCATGCGGCATTGTGGGATTATGCGCAGAAGAATGATATTGTGATCGAGGGGCTGCAGCCGCCGGTGGATGATATTGCCGAAAAAACAGAAGAGGATAATTTATGACCAGAAAAAATCCGGTAAGAGGAAGTATGCGCAACAAAATACTGCTGATCTGTATTTTGTGTACGCTGATTGCGCTTGTTTTGCAGACAATACTGCTGTTAAACCTGAGCTCTGACATGATCTATGAGCAGTCGCGGGACATGGCGTACAATTCTCTGGATAATATGCGCAATGAAGTGGAGAGCTACATCAAGGGAATCGAAAACAATATGGTCAATATTTATAATGATAAGACCTTTTTAAATGCGCTGTGTGAGTATGAGACGGTTAAGGCGCTGCAGGAGGATTACTATCGCTATGCGCGGGATTATGCGGAAAGGTATTTTACAGCCAATGACGGCATGATGGCATTATATTTTTATAATGACGAGCACGAGGTGATCAGTGTTTACCGCAAAGCTTCTACCCCAAAACGCAATTTTGCGACCGATATTTATCAGGATGCAGAGTCCTACAATGCCGGATATGTAAAAGAGTATGTGGAATCCGGGGAAAATACTATGCTGATTTCCAGTTATCATAACGCGTCCAGACAAGGTGATATGATGCGTTTTGTGCTGAAAATTTATGACACATCAACCACGCGGAATATGATCGGTTATATTGTCTGTGATGCGGATGTAAAGACGATACAGAAAATCATGCAGAAGCACCAAATGGGTGACAATGCTTTTGTCTGGCTGCAGCCGGCAGGAGACCGTCCCTTTGCAATGTTGGGTCAGTCGGATGGGGGATATGCCGATTTTTATACAAAAGTGATGGACGAAATCCGGCAGAGTGGAAAAGCAGCGGAGGATATGGCGGATTCAGAGAAGGTGTTTTTTCATCTGCCGCAGAAGAAATATGCGCTGGATACATACGCTGTTCTGCCGCAGTCGGTCTTAACAGCCAGTCAGAAGATGCTCGCCCGTACCCTGGCAATGAGTGTGGCGGCTTTGAGTATCCTGATGATCGTTCTCTATGCTTATATCACGAAAAGCCTGACCAGACCGTTAGAGGGATTGATGAGTACCATCGGCAGAATCCGCGGCGGAGAGACGAAGCTGCGGGTGAGCGGTTTAGGGCAGGATGAAATTGGGGAGTTAGGAGAAGAGTTTAATCATATGCTGGATTCCATCGAAGAGCTGATCGGGCAGCGGTATCAGGATAAGTTGCTGGTGGATCGGGCGAAGTATCAGGCTCTGCAGGCGCAGATCAATCCCCACTTTCTTTATAATACGCTGGATACCATGGGCAGTATTGCCAGTATCCAGAACTGCGATCTGGTAAGTGATCTGTCGCAGTCGCTCAGTAATCTTTTCCGCTACAGTCTGGATATGAAATACCCTTACGCAACAGTAGCGCAGGAAATTGCGCACTTAAAAAATTATATTTTTGTGATGAATGTGCGGATGCGGCAGGAAATCCGTTATCATTTTGATATCGACGAGGACGCCCTGCTGTATTCTGTGCCCAAAATTTCCATACAGCCACTGGTAGAAAACGCAATCGACCATGGTTTGAAAAATAAACGTGGCGAAAAGAATATTTACATAAAAATATGGCAGGCGCAGGGGAAGCTTTATATCATGGTCAAGGATGATGGCGTGGGTATGGATGCGGAAGGATTGAACCGTCAGTTACAGGAAAATGATGCGAGCAGGATTGCGGAGGGCAATTCCATCGGACTTTCCAATATCAATGCACGCCTGAAAATATTGTACGGGGAAGAGTACGGGCTGCGGATTGAGAGCGAAATCGGAAAAGGCTCCGCAGTCTATCTGACGGTGGCGGCAATGAAAGAGGATGAGTTATATGGAAAAGAAAATGTATAAGCTGCTGATTGCAGATGACGAATACTGGACACGGGAAAAGATCAGGACGATGCTTGCCTGGGAGGAATATCAGATTGCGATCATGGATCCTGCTCAGGATGGAGAGGAAGTCCTTGCAAGGATAGAGACCGACAGACCTGATATTCTTATCACGGATGTCAATATGCCTTTTTTAAACGGGGTGGAGCTGGTAAAGAGGGTGAAGGAGCTGTATCCGGAGATCGTGGTTTTGGTGCTCAGTGGTTATGATGATTTTTCCTATGTCAAGGAAACGCTGGTGGCGGGCGCGATCAATTACCTGCTGAAACCGGTGTCAAAGATTGATCTGATCGGGACAGTATCAAAGGCTTTAGAGCTGATCAGTGAAAAGGAAGAAAATGAAAAGCAGACGTTAAAGGCAGCTTCTCTTTTGCAGGACCGAGAGCTGAGTCTTTTGATCGAGAAGGAGCAGGTGCGGCTTTCGATGACCCAGATTACGGGCACGGCGTTGGATTCCGTAGGCTGCAGCATTATGCTGATTAAGATCCATGACCTGCAATCATTGATGGGACAGTATCAGTATGACATGAATTATCTGTCGTATTCGATGAAGAAGAAACTGCGGGAGGTAGATCCGGGCAAAAACCTGATTATTTTTAATTATATCAACAGAAGCAATGAATTTCTGGTGGTCAACGAATTAGAAGTTTCTGAGCAGCAGGTGTTGGCGCTAAAAATGATGAAACGCTTGAAAGAAGAAACTGACAGTCCTGTCACAATTGCCTTCAGTGAGCAGGCATATTCCATGGACAGCCTGCACGACGCCTATGTGCAGAGCATTTCCGTATTGATGACAAGACCTTATACGAGGGAGGATGTGATTCTTTTTTGTAATAAGGAAAAGAACAGCATGAGCCATAGGGTCGATGAATGTTTTACGCAGGAGAAGGAACGGCGCCTGCGGACGGTGCTTAAGAGTGGTGGAGAAACGAGCCTTAAGGAGCTTCTGATGAAAGAGGCAGGACTGGGAAGCGGTAAGCACTGGAATTTTGTAATGGCAAAGCAGATGGTTACCCGCATTTCAGCCATTATTTCGGAATGCCTTACCGAGCAGGGCGCTTCGCAGGAGAGTATAAAAGAGCTGGGGCGTCTGGAACAGATGGCGGATAAGGTGGTGGAAAGCCTGGATGTCGACCAGCTGTTTTCCCTGCTTTCCGAAATGCAGAATGTATTGCTGGGAGAGCGGAAAAGCGAGGTTGCGGGAAATATCCGGGATTGCGTAAAGGAAGCGGTGGCTTATATTGATGAAAATTATTTTGAGGAGCTGACGCTTACGGCACTGGCGGATAAATATGGCGTGGAGAGCTCTTATTTTTCCAGGCTGTTTAAGCAGGAGACCGGGGAAAATCTCATGCTCTATATTGCAGGGCGGCGCATGGAGAAGGCAAAAGAGCTGATGGCGCGTGAGGAGATCAACATCGCGGAGGTTGCCTTTATGGTTGGCTACGATGATTATACGTATTTCAGCAAGGTTTTTAAAAAGCACACGGGCATGAGTCCCAGAGAATACCGCAGTCGGCTTTTTCAAAAAATTACAAGTTAATTTTTCAAAATTTTCATAGTTCTATCCGGGGATGAAATTGTATAGTAAGTACAATGACAGGAACGGCTCGGAGCCGTTACCAAAAAAATGGAGGGATAGAGTATGAAAAAGAAACTGGTAAGTATGATCTTATGTTCGGCTATGATAGCCGGAACGTTAGTCGGCTGCGGCGGCGGCAGCGAAGAGGCGGCGCCTGCGGCGGAAGCGCCGGCAGCAGAGGAAGCAGCGGAAGCGCCTGCGGAGGCAGAAGAAGAGGCGGAAGCGCCTGCACCGGCAGCAGATGGCGAGGAAGTCACTCTGACTGTGCTGGCAGGGCAGTCCACTACAGATGCCGGAATCGAGGATATGATCGATGAAGCCTTGGCTGAGAAGTATCCCAATATCACGCTTGAGTGGGAGTGTACCGGCTGGGACGGCGAATTTCATCCGAAGATGCAGCAGTATATGCAGTCCGGTCTGCCGGATATTATCATCGGCAAGGCGCAGGATGTAGCGACTTATGCAGCGCAGAATGTGCTCGGTGAGATCGACGCGACCTACCTTGACAGGGGCCTCGATGCAGCGAGAGAGAATGTAACGTTTGACGGCAAGACTTACGGATTAGTATACAATGCGCAGTACCAGGGCGTATATTACAACAAGGCAATGTTCGAGGAGAATGGCTGGGAAGTCCCTGCCACGCAGGAAGAGCTGCAGGCGATCATAGATGACTGCAATGCAAAGGGCATCGTTCCTTTTGCAAGCCACATGGTAGATACCTGGTCGATCGGTAACGTGACTATGCAGTTTATGATGAACGATGTGTTCAACAAAACCGCTGACTGGGGCGATAAGTTCAGAGCAGGCGAGGTATCCTTCTCTGATGATGCGGATGCGCAGACAGCTTATTCTTATAACAAGCTGATCTTCGACAATACGTATCCTGAAACCTTCTCCACAGAGCAGACAGACTGCGACGCAAGAATGGTACTTGGCGAGGCGGCTATGAAGGTGTCCGGCGACTGGTCCATCCAGAATTTCCTGGACATTGACGAAAACTTTGATTTCGGTATTTTCCCGTTCCCGAACCAGACGGGTGATTCCAAACTGATTTTTGAGCCTAACATCGCATTCATGACCAGCGCAGACACAGAGCATCAGGATGCCGTTAACTGTGTGCTTGACGTGATCTCCGGCAATAAGGATCTGGCAGTAGAGATCTGTGACTTTACAAAGACCTCTTCCATGTTAAAGGATGTGACGCCTACCTTCACGAATCCCAGTAAGACAGATATTGCCAAGTATGCGGAAAACGGACAGGTCGTAGATGTAACCCTGGGCAACAACCAGCTGGTATGGGGCGGCTTCCAGGAGGAGAACGCAGCGGATATCGCAGCTTACTTACAGGGTGATATTACCTTTGAGGAGTGCCTGAAGGCTTCCGATGACAGAGTTGCTTCCAGCAGCGCACAATAAGCGATTATCGCCTTCTGGCGATAATCTGAGAATGTTTCGCATTCTCTTTGAAATGTAAATAATATGTAATAGGCGGGGAGGAGAGTGTTCTTCTCCCCGCTTTTTCTAAAAAATATAAATGAGGTGAAGTATGAACAAGAAGAAAACAATGCAGGATAAGATGAATCTTCAATATTTTCTTTTGATCGTACCGGGGATGGTGATCTTTACGATCGGCGTTATCCTGCCGCTTCTGCTGGCGTTCCGTTATTCTGTCACCAGCTGGGACGGTATGAGTGTAGAAAAGGAATTTGTAGGCATTTCGAATTATATCAATCTCTGGAAGGATGCGAATTTCCGGCAGGCGTGGTGGTTTACCATCAAATTTACGATTGCCAATACCATCGTGCAGAATGTATTCGCCCTGTTGTTTGCGGTGGCGCTTGACAGCGGCATCAAAGGGCAGAAAATTTACCGGACGATCCTGTTTATCCCCTGTCTGGTCAGTGCTGTCATTGTTGGTTTTGTATGGCTGAAGCTGTATTCTAATGTACTGCCTGAGTTGAATGAAGTTTTTGGCACAAATATTAACTTCCTGCTTTTCGGTGATGGCAAGACCGTGTTGCGCGGGCTGGTAATTGCCAACAACTGGCAATGGATCGGTTACTGGATGCTGATCTATCTGGCGGGTTTACAGTCCGTACCGGCGGATCTCTACGAGGCGGCCAGAGTGGACGGCGCGAATGCCGTGCAGCGGTTTTTCAGCGTGACGATTCCGATGCTTGCACCGGCGATCACGATCTGCGTGGTGGGTATTACGACTGGTTCTTTAAAGGTGTACGATTTGCTGGTATCCTCCACAGGCGGCGGTCCGGGCAGAGCTTCTACTTCTGTGATCCATATGATTTATTCGATTGCAATCAGCGGGAGGCAGTACGGTTACGGTTCGGCGATGTCGGTAACATTAGTATTTATTCTGCTCCTGGTTGCGATGATACAGGTGAAGGGATTAAAGAGTAAGGAGGTGCAGTCATAATGGCGAAAAGCAAACGCAGGAAAATGAGCGAAGAAATTTCGACCAAGCCTTATACAGCGAGCACCCTGGTTGTACAGATTGTGATGACGGTAGTAGCGGTCGTATTTCTGTTCCCTCTGTTCGTAATTTTGAATTACTCTTTTAAGACAAAAAAGGAACTGTATCTGACCAGCCCGCTTACCCTGCCGCAGTCGTTGCAGTGGAGCAACTACGAGGCAGCCTTAAAGAAACTGAATTTGACGACTACATTTACCAATACCTTATTTTATACTGCGGTCAGTGTATTGATTCTGGCGTTGCTCTGCGGTATCACAGCGTGGGCAATCTCCAGAGGAAAAGGTAAGTTCTTTCAGTTTTCCTTTGTTTATTTTGTGATTGGCATCCTGATTCCATTCCAGGCGTTATTTTTACCGATTTATACGATCGGTTATAAAATGCACCTGACCAATACGAGATATGGTATTATATTTATGTACATTGCGACCAGCATTTCTTTCGGCGTATTTTTAATGAACAGCTTTATGTCCACAGTGCCGTTGGAGCTGGAGGAGGCGGCGCGCATAGATGGCTGTTCCGTGACCAGGACCTATTTCGTGATCGTGTTCCCGCTGTTAAAGCCGGCGTTTGCGACCCTGATCATTATGCAGTCATTCCAGATCTGGAACGACTACCTGCTGGCGAGTCTGTATGTGAGCAAGAAAAGCCTGAAAACACTGACGGTAGCGATTCAATCCTTGTTCTCGGCGCAGGTCAGCGACTACACGACTGCTATGGCGGCAATCGTGGTGTCGGTGTTGCCGATTTCGATTTTGTTTTTGAGTATGCAGAAATATTTCATTAAGGGTATGACGGTCGGGGCAGTCAAAGGATGAGGGCTGATAGTGGCACAAGGTGAGTTATGGAGGTAATATGAAGAGAATATATAATCAGTATGTACTCGGCGACATGCAGGCTATATACGTGCAGGATGAGGAGACGGGTAGTGTGGAGCTTGTTCTGCTCCCGGTGGGTGCGCCTTACGAGGTGGCGTATCGGGAGAAGCCTTACCCGGATTCGCTGGTGCAGGTGAAGCTCGCTGGGGATGCCTATGCGGGCGGCTATGCGGGCGGCCGGACCATGCGGCAGAGCGCTTCCGTGTTGGCACAGAAACTGGAGGGGCAGGAAGAGGCGAGGCAGGACGGTAAGACGGTAATCTGCACTACACTGGTGGATGAGAGGGGATATCGTTACCGGCATTATCTAAGCTGGGAGAAAGGAAAGAAAAGCCTTTTATCCTACACGGAATTTGAGAATACATCAACTGAATCGGTCGACTTGGAGCTGTTATCCAGTTTTTCACTGGGGGGGATTTCGCCCTATGTGGGAGCTGATGAGAGCGGTAAAATCAGGCTGCACCGCATCCGCAGCGTGTGGAGCATGGAGGGCAGGACACAGTCTGAGCTTTTGGAAGACTTGCAGTTGGAGCCTTCCTGGGGTGGTCATGCCGTGCGTTGTGAACGTTTCGGGCAGGTGGGATCCATGCCGGTGAACGGCTATTTTCCCTATGCAGTTCTGGAAGATACGAAGTCGGATATTTTCTGGGGGGCACAGTTAATGTATAATGCCAGCTGGCAAATGGAGATTTACCGCAGGGGCGACGACGCCTGTCTCTCCGGCGGATTGGCGGACTATGATTTCGGACATTGGATGAAGGAAATTCAGCCGGGAGAAACTTTTGTGGCGCCGACTGCTGTTTTATCGGTCTGCAAGGGAGGCGGGATCGAGGAGATTTCCCAGCGAATGACGGCAGCTTTGGATGAAATCGTAGATCAGGGTCCTGTGTCGGAACAGTCGCTTCCGATCATCTTTAACGAATACTGTACCACCTGGGGATGCCCTTCCCATGAGAATATCTGCGGGATTCTGGAAGCCATCAAGGATAAAGGTTTTTCTTATTTCGTAATCGACTGCGGTTGGTATAAGCAGGAAGGGATTCCCTGGGATATCGCAATGGGGGATTATCATGTATCGAAAGAGCTGTTTCCGGAGGGCTTAGATAAGACGGTAGACGCGATCAGGTCTTACGGATTAAAACCTGGTATCTGGTTTGAAATTGATAATGTAGGCGAAAAAGCGGAGAGCTATCAGAACACAGAGCATCTGCTGAAACGGAACGGTGCGCCGCTTACCACTTCCATGCGGAGATTCTGGGATATGCGGCAGGAGTGGGTGCAGGATTATCTGGAAGAGCGTGTGATCGGAACCTTAAATAAGTACGGTTTTGCGTATATGAAAATGGATTACAACGACACTATCGGCGTGGGCTGCGACGGCGCGGAGTCATTGGGAGAAGGTCTGCGGGAGAATATGGCGGCATCCCTGTCCTTTATCCATAAGGTAAAGGAGAAAGTGCCAGGCATCATTCTGGAGAACTGTTCTTCGGGCGGGCATAAGCTGGAACCTTTGATGATGAGCGAGTGCAGTATGGCGTCTTTCTCGGATGCGCACGAATGTGAGGAGATTCCGATCATTGCGGCGAATCTGCACAAGGTGATCCTGCCCAGGCAGAGCCAGATCTGGGCGGTCATCCGTGAGACTGATTCGTTAAAGCGGATTGCGTATTCCATGGCGGCGACCTTCCTCGGAAGAATGTGCCTGTCGGGTGATGTGACCAGATTAACCGATGCGCAGTGGGATGTGATCGACCGGGGAATCGCCTTTTACAAAAAGGCTGCGCCCATCATTAAGGACGGTTACAGCAGGCTTTACGGACCGGAGGTAGTAAGCTGGCGTCACCCGAAGGGATGGCAGTGTCTGGTAAGGCAGGGCGGCGGTGTGGAACATGGCGACCGCGGCGAGCTGCTGGCAGTTTTTCACAGCTTTAATGGCGGACATGACGGAGTTATGGAGGCGCCGCTGCCTGTAGACAAGGCAGTGAATGGAGATTGGCGGATCGAGCTTGTTTATTCTGATGCGGAGGCAGATGTCAGCGTGAAGGACGGAAAGCTTTCTTGTAAAATCCCGGAGGATATGCGCGCTGTGGCAGCGCTGTTGAAGCAGGTTTAAATTTTTGTATGCTCTGGATTGAAAAGATAACGAAAATGCAGAAGTCTGTCCGATTTAGATAGGACAGACTTCTGCATTTTTCGCAAAGGAAAATATTGAAGATTTCTAGGCAAATGTCAACCAAATTTCTAAAAATATTCCCGTGAAATGATCGTTTTTACGT
>JAMPGN010000035.1 GCA_023663915.1 Eubacterium sp.
ATGATGGCGGGGAATATACTTGTATTTCTGTATTCGGTCAGCTATACCGGTTTCGGCATCGTATCCGTTCTGCTGATGGGATTTTTGTATGTGCGGATCAGACCGAAATTCTGTTTTATAGAAAAAATACTTGCCTGCCTGGTGCTGCCGGTCTGTCTGGCATTGTCCTTTGTGGCGCCGTTTTATCTCTATCATCCCTGGCTCGGCTATTATGTACAGCAGTTGAATTTTAAGCTTAATACAAGAATATATCTTGCGGAGCAGTTTCTGCGGTCGGAGTATCACAGCCTGTTCGGGGCGGATATCTCCCGGATTGTGAGATCGTCCATGACGATGGATAACTCGTATGTGTGGGGATATATTAATTATGGACTGGTGATGTTTACGCTCATTATGCTGGGGTATTTTGCACTGCTGTTTTACGATACACATAAGCAGAGGACGAGGGAACTTGTCATCCTCGTATGTTTCCTGGGCGCCGGATGGACGGAGCCGCTGTTGTTTAATACGTCGTTTAAAAATGTCACGCTGGTCTTTCTGGGGAGTTTTCTGTTTCTGCAGAAGGAAGGCGCAAAGGAGTATTGTCTGTTCCCGAAATTACGGCGGACAGTGGACATTCCGGGCGGCAGGCTGCCCGATGCCGCCATGACGGCGGTGCGCTCAGTCTGGGATTCGTGCAAGGTAAAGATTTTATGTATCGCGGCAGTTGGCGGCTTGCTGGGACTCATTGTGTGCGCGGTTCTGTATACAGTGCCGGAGGGATATGTAGTGCGGCGGTTTTATACGGATGCAACGGAGAAGACTTCTGTATATTTGGCGAGTGAAGATGATCCTGAATACGAAGGGTGGAAGGTCATGAATTATCTGGCTGCCGACGATCCGATGCAGCTTGTACAGGGGAAGGCTGTTGCCTTGGAGACGGTCAGATACTATTTAGGGAGCGCAATGATTGGCGGATTTCTTGGCGGTGCGGCGTGCGTGCTTTATGGTTGCCATAAGAAGAATCAATCAGATATGGCTGTCGGGTAAAGCATGGAAAGTGACTTGTATCTGTAGATTGTGAGAAAGGCATAATATTAAGAATGGACAAGAAAGATTTAAAGTACTGTACAATTTTAAAAACGAATATTAATGTGACGAACATGAAAGATACGATTGCATACATCACGACGAATCTTGATGATCTTCGAGGTGATTACGTCTGTGTATCTAACGTGCATACGACGGTGATGGCGTTTCGGGATAAAGAATATCGCCAAGTGCAGAACCGCGCAGCGATGGCGCTGCCGGATGGACAGCCGTTGGTGATTGTCAGCCGCGGCAGAGGATATCCGGAAGCGCAGCGTGTGGCAGGACCAGATTTGATGCCAGAGATTCTAGAACTGTCCCAGGGAAAAGGATATACACATTTTTTCTACGGGAGCACGGAGAATACTTTACAGCATCTTGAGAAAGTGTTGCTGTCCAGATACCCGAAATTGAAGATTGCAGGAATGTATGCACCGCCGTTTCGGGAATTGACGAAGGAAGAGGATGAGGAGGCGGTTCGCAGGATCAATGAAAGCGGCGCAGACTTTGTATGGGTCGCACTCGGCGCGCCTAAGCAGGAAGAGTGGATGTATGAGCACAGGGGCAGGGTGAGTGGGCTGATGATCGGCGTGGGAGCCGCTTTTGATTTTATTGCCGGGACGGTGAAGCGTGCCCCCATGTGGATGCAGAGGTTCTGCTTAGAGTGGGTTTTCCGCATTATGCAGAATCCGAAACGATTGATTCCGCGTTATTTAAACACGAATTTCACTTTCCTGTACCATGTGCATCAGGAGAGCAGATACTTGAGAAGGAAGGAAAAAAACGGAGGAGAAGGACAGAGCAGAAAGAACGGCAAAGATAGACTCCGCATAGCCATGATTGGGCATAAGAGAATACCGTCCAGGGAAGGCGGGATTGAAATCGTGGTGGAAGAACTTGCTGTGCGGCTTGCGGCGATGGGACATCATGTAGATGCGTATAACCGGTACGGGCACCATGTCTCCGGCAAGAAATACGAGCAGGAGTATGGTTGGAAAGGCAGGAAGTTCTATAAAGGTGTGCGGGTCTATATTATTCCCACTTTTCGCACAAGCAAACTGAATGCCATTGTTTACAGTTTTTTTGCGACAATCCGAGCGATGTTTGGTAGGTATGATGTGATGCATTTTCACGCGGAAGGTCCGTGTGTCATGGTGTGGCTTCCGAAACTTTTTCATAAAAGGATTGTCGTGACGATCCATGGCTTGGACTGGCAGAGGGCAAAGTGGGGGAATTTTGCTTCGTATGTCATTAAATTGGGTGAGAAGATGGCGGCAAAATATGCGGATGAAGTGATCGTACTATCTAAGAATGTACAGCAGTATTTTGCGGATACTTATCATAGGAAAGTAATCTATATTCCCAATGGCATTGACAGACCTGCACAAAAGGAAGCACAGATGATCACGGAGAAATACGGACTGACGAAGGACGGTTATCTGTTGTCGCTCGGAAGAATTGTTCCGGAAAAAGGGCTGCATTATCTGATCGAGGCGTTTTCTAAAGTGGATACAGATAAGAAACTCGTGATTGCCGGCGGCAACAGCCATGCGGTGGAATATATGGATCAGATTCATCGTATGGTAGCGCAGGATAAGCGTATTATCATGACTGATTTTGTGCAGGGGCAGGTGTTGGAGGAATTGTATTCAAATGCCTATTCGTTCGTGCTGCCGAGTGATGTGGAAGGCATGGCGCTCACGCTGCTTGAGGCGATGAGTTACGGCAATTGTTGTCTGGTCAGCGATATCTGTGAGAATACGGAAGTCGTCGAGGATAAGGCTCTTGTTTTCCGCAGGGGTGATGTGAAAGATCTGCAAAGGCAGTTGGAATATATGCTGGCGCACCCGAAAGTCGTTGAGGAATACAGAAAGCAGAGTGCGGATTATATCTGTGGCAAATATAACTGGGATGAAGTGGTGAGGGAGACATTGAAGCTGTACCGGGGAAGCAGTAAATATTCCGTAAAGAAGTAAAGAGGAAGAATGAAAGATGAAAATCCTGATGGTCAATAAGTTTCTCTACCCCAATGGCGGTTCGGAGACTTATATCTTTAAGCTGGGCAGACAATTACAGAAAATGGGACATGAGGTGCAGTATTTCGGCATGGAACATGAGGGTAGAATCGTCGGAAACCATGCGGAAGTTTACACGTCCGATATGGATTTCCATGCGGGCGGGCCTGGGAAACTGCTCTATCCGTTCCGGATTATTTATTCCACAGAGGCGAAGAAGAAAATGCGCCTCGTGCTGGAAGATTTCCAGCCGGATGTCGTGCATTTGAATAATATTAATTTTCAGCTGACGCCGTCCGTGATCTATGCCGTCAGGGCATATGAGAAAAGGCATGGCGGACATGTGCGGATCGTATACACCGCGCATGACTACCAGTGGGTATGCCCGAATCATATGATGCGGATTCCGGCAAGCGGAGAAATCTGTTTTGCCTGCCGTGGCGGGGATTATAAACAGTGCAGTAAAAACCGCTGTATCCATGATTCGCGCGTAAAGAGCCTGCTTGGAACGATCGAGGCACAATATTATGCCAGACGTAAGACCTATGGCATGGTGGATGTGATCGTGTGTCCAAGTGAGTTCATGAAAAAGCAGCTTGACACCGATCCACTGCTGGCGGATAAGACAGTCATGATGCATAATTTTATCGAGCCGGATGGCGGCGGACAGGACGACGGCACACGGAAGGCAAAAGCGGGTGCAGCCCGGCGCACGGCACGGCAAAGCGTGGCAGAACAGAAAGACTATGTGATTTACTTTGGGCGTTTCTCGGAAGAAAAAGGCACCAGGACTTTGTTGGAAGCATGCCAGGCGCTGCCGGATATTTCCTTTCTTTTTGCCGGAACGGGACCGTTGGAAGAAGAGGTGAACGGGGTATCGAATGTGGAAAACCGTGGTTTTGTGACCGGAGAGGCGCTTCGTGAACTGATTGCAGGGGCACGTTTCAGCGTGTATCCTTCGGAATGGTATGAGAACTGTCCGTTTTCCGTGATGGAGTCACAGATGTATGGCACGCCGGTGCTGGCTTCCGATCTTGGCGGAGCGCCGGAACTGGTACAGCCGGGCGTGACGGGAGATCTGTTCCGGGGCGGCGATGCGCAGGAACTTGCGGAGCATATCAGGGCAATGTGGGACGAGCCGGAATTGTGCCGTAAGTACAGCGAAAACTGTAAAAATATAAAATTCGATACAATTCAGGAATATTGTGCTAAAATAGTGAGGAATGTATATGGATAAATCATGCTTGCATGATTTTATCCATATACATGACGAACATCCGGCATGAGCAAGGAGCGCAAAGCGCGGATTGCGAATGCAGGAAGGATGCGGAGCATCCTAATTTTAGCAGGCATAAGAAGGAGTACCAGAAATGTCAAGAAGAACTTTATACGGCACCGTCATCGTAACATACAGATGCAACGCCCGATGCAATATGTGTGACTGCTTCAAAGATCCGACTAGGCCGGATGAGGAGATCACGCTTGAGGATATCAAGAAGCTGCCGGAGATGGCATTTACCAACATTACCGGGGGAGAGCCTTTTATCAGACAGGACATTCCCGACATTGTACGGGAGCTGTACAAGAAATCTGACAGGATTGTCATATCAACGAACGGGTATTTTACGGACAGGATTATCGCGTTGTGCAAGGAATTTCCGAAGGTAGGAATCCGTATCAGCATTGAGGGATTGCAGGAAACGAATGATGCGATCCGGGGGATTCCCGACGGATTCAACAGAGGATATAAGACGCTTAAAACGCTGGTGGAGATGGGACATCCCGACGTGGGGTTTGGCATGACGGTGCAGGATAGGAACTGTGAGGATCTGGTACCGCTCTACAATATCGCCAATGATATGGGGATGGAGTTTGCCACGGCGACGCTGCACAATTCCTTTTATTTCAGGAAGACGGACAACAAGATCGATGACAAATATAAGGTGGCGCAGAATTTTGAGAAGCTGATCAATGAGCTTTTAAAGAGCAGGTCGCCGAAGAAATGGTTCCGCGCGTATTTCAATCACGGGCTGATCAATTATATTTACGGCAATAAGCGGCTTTTGCCCTGCGACATGTCGAAGAATGCGTTCTTTATCGATCCGTTCTGTGACGTGATTCCCTGTAACGGCATGGAGAAGAAGGCGGTCATGGGGAATCTGAAAGAACAGAGCTGGGACGAGCTGTGGAACTCCGAGCAGGCGCAGAAAGTCAGGGAATGTACGAAGAAATGTGATCGCAACTGCTGGATGATCGGTTCTGCATCTCCGGCAATGCACAAGTATATCTGGGTGCCCGGATGGTGGGTCGTGAAGCATAAGTTCTTAAAGGGCGGGAAGTACAGTCTGAAAGAGAATCAATTTATCGGGGAAAGATGAAGCTTGCCATAGTGAGAGCATATGGAACGTCGTGGTTTTCTGAAAGGATGCAGGATGGCAGAAAAGGCAAGGATAGAATGGATTGATATATTGAAACTGCTCGGCATGATTGCGATCTTTTGCGGACATTTTGGCACGGCGGGCGGCAGGCTGTACGAATTTGTTTTTTGTTATCATGTGCAGCTGTTCTTTTTCGCATCCGGCATTTTTGCAGGGAAGACAGAAGGACTGGGTTTTTGGGAGGCAGTGAAGAAACGTTTTCATCAGATTATGCTTCCTTATGCATTTCTGGTGATGATCAACATGGTGATGCTTGTAATAACCGAGAACGCCGGTCTTGTCACATATGCCAGGTATATGAAACAGTTTATCTGGGGAATCCGGAATCAGATACCCATAGGAGCGTTATGGTTTTTCCCATGCATCTTTTGTACCGGAGTGATGTTTGACGTGCTTCGCAGGGTGTGCAGGAAGGATGCCGTGGCATTTCTTGCATCAGCTGCACTTTATGCTGCATCGGTTACGCTGTTTCCAAATAATCCGGGTGTGCAGCCGTCATGGATATGGAATGTCGATTCGGCGTGCCATTATATGGTCTACTATGCGCTGGGGTATGTTTTGAGGAAGAAACTGACCGGAAGAGAGGAAAATGCTGATGCGGAAAGTGCAGGAACAAATGATGGGACAAACGGCGGGATAAGGCGTTATCTTTTTTTCATCGGCGCGGTACTCGTAACAGGTTATGCAGCGTCGGTATATATCCAGAGGGATATTGCAGGGAAGCTGCTTTGCCGGCTGCTTCCGTTTGCCGGTGCAATCTATCCGGTCATCCGGGCATTGCTGCTGATTGGTTTCAATATGGTTCTGGCAAAAATATTAGAAGGTTTTCAATTCCTGTCTTATGCGGGTACGCAGACATTGTGGCTTTGCGGCAACGAGAGTATTGTAAAAACACTGCTTGGCACGCTGGCGGGGCTGATAGGACTGCGGATTGAGGTTACGGATGAAGCTTCGGCGCTTCTGTATGCGGCAGTCATGATGTTGGTTATCATCGTAGTTTTGCTGCCGGCTGAGCAGAGGTTATATCGTAAGTGCCGGGAATATTTTGCGAAATTCGGATCTGGGCGGACGTGATGGATATGGGTTCCACACGACAGAATGATTGTGTGATAGAATAGTGAGGGTCAGAGGAAAACCACATGCAGTATAAGGGCATTGATATCGTTAAGTTTATTATGGCGTTACTCGTGGTGGTATTGCACACGCATCCGCTTTACGCGGTAAACCGCACGGCGGATTTCCTTACGGCGGATGTCATGGCAAGAGCGGCGGTGCCCTTTTTCTTTGCGGCGACGGGATTCCTGCTGGAAAAGCAGATAAATGAGCGGCATGCAGACATTCGGGTGAAGCTCGGCGGATATATACGGAAGGTTCTGGTTTTGTATGGTATCTGGACAGTGGTCTATCTGCCAATCATTATATATAACAAGTTCATTATCAGTGGAGAGACATTCGCCTACAGCCTGTTTACCATGATACGGGATTTCTTTTTTGCAGGATCGTATGGGCAGCTGTGGTATCTGCCGGCGGTGGCTGTGGGAGTCCTCGCCGTGTTTGTGCTCAGGAAATATCTGGGGGAGCGCGGGACAGCCGTTATACTGTTTCTCCTGTTTTGCATGGGACTCGCAACCCAGTCGTACTTTGGGCTTACATCCGTACTGCTTCCATCGGACGGTGCGCTGTGGAAAGGATTGAAGGCGGTTAAGAAAGTCATGGTCACATGCAGGAACGGCATTTTCTTCGGCAGTATTTTCATCTATATGGGAACATGGAT
Organism: Eubacterium sp.; assembly: GCA_023663915.1. Next base: position 7,296 of record JAMPGN010000035.1, read on the forward strand.
CGCCAGGCGCGATATCAGGATGAAAGGCTGGAAGGCAGCGGCAGGGCTTGCGGTATCGGCGGCGCTGTTTTGCATCGAGGCATCCTGTCTGTGGAGCATCGGCTCCGTGAGGGAGAAAGACATGTATCTGATGCTGCTTCCGGTTGTATTTTTTCTGATGATATGCGCACTGCAGATACGGGTAGGGCGGGACACCGTATTTCTGAGGAAAATGAGTATCAACATCTATCTTGTACATACGGTGTTCAAGTTCGTATACAGGGAGTTTATAGGAGAACATAACGAGAACGGTTTGCCGCTGTTTTTGTTTACGCTGGCAGGAACGCTTATAACGGCGTATCTGATAGAACGATTTGAAAGGCGCAGAGGGAGATCATCATGATGTCTGGCAAAGAAAAGATTATAGAATGGATGAAAAGACTGGTCTTCTTATTATTTGCGCTGATCGTCGGGTATCTGCTTGTGGCGAGTATTTTCAGCACATGTTATATCGGCAGCTACCGCTATATGACTGCGGCACAGATTGAAGAAGTTAATGTAGAGCATACTTTTTATATCCGGGATAATTTCTTACAGCATATTGTTGTGTTTATTGCTTTTTCAGCAGGGCTTCTTTTGCTTAGGGGAAAGGGCAGTAAAAAGGTATTGGATAGAAAATATGCAGGGATTTTGGCGTGTATCACTGCTGGGGCGGTGGCGCTTGTGATCGTGCTTACGGGGCAGTATTATCCGAAATTCGACCAGAAGCATGTGATGGAAGCGGCTGCGGCATTAAACGCGCATGATTACTCTGATTTTGAAGTGGGCGGATATTTACACGTATTTCCCTTTCAGATGGGGATCGTGCTATATTTTCAACTATTGTCACGACTGTTTGGAAATCTGAATTATATAGCATTTGAAGCGGTGAATGCGGTCTGGATCGCGGCTGCATACTATTTCTTTATGAAGATTGCGGATATTTTGTGGGACAGGGAACAACGGTACGGGGCTGGAATTGCTGTTTTGTGCCTGCTTTTTGCGCCTTTTCTGATGTATACGACCTTTTTGTACGGAACAGTGGTGGGTATGGCGTTTGCTTTATTATCTGTTTACATGATGTTGCGGTATCTGTCAGAGCCAAAGATGTGTTATCTGCTTATCTGCGCGGCAGGCATGGGATTGGCGACGGTATTGAAATCAAATTATGCCATTTACATGATCGCTGAGATCATCGTGATTTCGCTTAAAACTTCTGCAGATAAAGGAATTGACCGTAAGAAGACAGGGACGGGACTAGCGCTTATACTGGCAATCCTTGTTTGTTTCGGCATCGGCAGGGCCGGAGTAGATGCGTCCATTAAGAATGCGAATCATGGAGAAGAAGTCAAGGGGATACCAATGATGGCGTGGGTGGTCATGGGACTGCAGGATGGCAAGGGAGCTCCGGGATGGTATAATGCGTATAATAATTCTGTTTATGAGAAAAATGACTACGATTATGACAAAACACAGGAGGCCGTGATGAATGACCTCAGGCAAAGAATCAAAGGGATGGCGGGCAGACCTAGGACCACGCTCAGCTTTTTTGTCAAAAAGGTGTCGTCCCAGTGGAATAATCCGACGTTCCAGTCGCTGTGGATTCTGGAAGGCAGGAGCGGGCGGGAAAGTTCGATCCCGATCCTGCAGGGAAAGGGCAGGTCGCTGTACATTTTTATGGTGAATCTGTTACAGACGTGGATTCTTGCAGGGACGTTTTTGTACACTGTCCTTCGCTTGAAAAAGAGCAGTATTGAGGAGATGATACTGCCGGTTACATTCATTGGCGGATTTGTGTTTCATTTATTCTGGGAGGCGGAAGGGCTTTATGCGATACTCTATTTTCCCCTGCTTCTGCCTTTGAGTGTGCGTGGATACGGGGAGTGGGCTTCGCGGCTTCATGACTGGCAGAATAAGATTGCGGCGGATGGCTGGAAGAGCCGGACGGGCGCAGAAATGAAGAAAAGCATTGGTGTATGCGCTGCGGTCGTCATTATGGTCTGTGCCTTATCCTATACGGCTCCTTTTGCCAAACTGTATGCAAGAAATGAGGATACAGGATTCTTTGACACTTATACACAGGAGACCGTGAATGAAAGTGATCTGCCGGTAAGTCAATAGGAGAGGATAAACGAATGATTCGCAAATTAAATTATATTTTTACAAGGCTGGATAAGATCAAAATATTTTTCCTGCTGATAGCCGTGATTTTTGGGAGCTTTCTGGAACTGCTGGCTGTCTCGGTGTTCTCGCCGTTTATCAATCTGATCATGGATACGAGCATTCTGGAGAAGAATGGCGTGCTTATGGCAGTGTACCATTTCTTTTCCTTTAACAGTATAGAATATTTTCTTGCATTTATTGCGGGCGGGATCATTGTGATTTATATTGTTAAGAATGTTTATACAATTATAGAGAAAAATGCCATCTATAAGTTTTCTTACAGGATTCAGCAAACGATCTCTACGAATCTTCTGAAAGCATATATGGCGGAGCCTTATACGTTTCATCTGAACAAGAATATTTCGATATTACAGCGCAGTATGCAGGAAGATGCCGACCAGTTTACCAAGGGTATACTGCATCTGATGGAGATGATCGCTGAAGCGAGCGTCTGCGTGGCGATTGGTATTTACCTGTATATTGAAAGCAAATCGATCACAGTGATTATCGCAGGTCTGCTCATATTGTGCCTGGCGGTCTTTTCCATGATCTCCAGGAGATATTCCAGCGTCTGGGGCAGGCAGGGGCAGCAGTACAAGTCCAAGATCTATCAATGGATGAACCAGTCCCTGGGCGGCATTAAAGAAATCAAGGTCCTGAACAGGGAGGAGAGTTTTATCGAACAGTATGACGCTTATTTTGGCAGATATGTCAGGGTGCTGCGGCTGAACAGACTGATCGGGGTCGTACCCAAATATATTATAGAGATGGTATGTATGACAGGACTTTTGCTTGCCGTTATCGTCAAAATCCTTTTCGGGCAGAAGGATCTGGTAGAGTTTGTTCCACAGCTTGCCGTGTTTGCCGTGGCGGCGTTTCGGCTTCTGCCTTCCGTGGGGAAGATCAACGAACATATGTCGGCTGTGCTGTATGCGCTTCCCTCCCTGGAACTTGTCTATAATGACCTGCGAGAGATCGAACAGCTTAATATCGATAAAAAAGAAAAAGATACGACGTGGAAGTTAAAAGAGAAGATAGAAGTGAAAAATGTGTCTTACCGTTATCCGGACGGGGAGACGGATGTCATAGAGCATGCCGATTTTACAATCCAAAAAGGGAAAACAGTGGCATTTATCGGTGCTTCGGGAGCAGGCAAGTCTACCATGGTGGATATTTTATTGGGACTTCTTGCACCGCAATATGGTAGAATATATGCGGATGGTATGAATGTGTATAAGAACCTCGCTACATGGCAGCAGGAAATCGGGTATATTCCGCAGTCCATCTATCTGTCTGACGATACGATCCGAAATAATGTCGCATTCGGAATCCATGAGAAGGAAATTGATGAGCAGGCGGTAATAAATGCATTGAAACAGGCGCAGCTCTATGATTTTGTGGACAGCCTTCCCGAAGGGCTTGATACTTTTGTGGGTGACAGGGGTGTCAGATTATCCGGCGGGCAGCGACAGCGCATCGGTATTGCCAGGGCGTTGTACCATGATCCGGAGATATTAGTGCTTGACGAGGCGACTTCAGCGCTCGACAACGACACCGAGACGGCGGTCATGGAGGCGATAGACAGTCTGCAGGGGAGAAAGACGATTATCATCATAGCACATAGATTATCAACGATTAAGAATGCGGACATCATCTATGAAGTAGGCGATGGTCAGGTGAAATTGAGAAAAAAAGAGGAAGTGATACAGTAATATGGCATTGGATTTCAAGAGATTTGTCAAGGACATACTCGCTCAGATCGATTATTTCCTGTATCGCTCAGGGTTCAAAAAGTGTTCTATAAGAGTGCATACAATAGAAGAGACCATAGAAGAACTGACTCGCGGAAATAAGAGCATGATCCGGTTCGGTGATGGTGAGATTACAATGATCCGTGGAAGAAGCCTTAAATTGCAGCAGGTGGAGCCGGAGATCATAGATGGGCTGAAAAGGCTTCTGCAATACGAATATGAGGATATGATCGTCACCATTCCCGATATATTCGATGATTTATCCATTTATCGAAGGGCAAGCAGACAGTTCTGGAAAGATCATCTGCTGTTCAGCCGGAAGATTTATGAGAAGTATTGCAATCCGGGCAGGGAATATTACAATACGTCGATTTCTAGGTTTTATATCACCCTGGATGATCACGGCAGATGTCGTGAGTGGATGGAAGGAATCAGACAGATCTGGAAGGATAAAGACATTGTTGTGGTGGAAGGAGAAAGAACCCACAATGGCGTGGGGAACGATCTGTTTGATTTGGCAGGGAGTGTGGAGAGGATCATTGGGCCGAGCAGTGACGCTTATGGAAGGTTAGATGAGATCATGCAATGCTGCAGGGAATATCCCAGGGACAGGCTGTTTCTTATTTCCCTGGGGGTCGCGGCTAAATTTCTGGCAGAACGGCTGTTTCTCGAAGGATACCGTGCACTTGACATCGGAAATCTGGATATGGAATATGAATGGTATCTGAGTGGGGCAAAGCAGAAAGAAGAGATCGCCAAACACAGCATCATTGGAGAAACGGCGAATCGTGCAGCCGGATATGATGAATATCTGGATCAGATTAAGTACAGAGTAACTGGGATAGGAAATATGAGGCCAAAGGATCGGAGCGGCAATTTCACATAGAGGTAAGAGTGAAAAAATATGAAAGTTTTATATATGTCTCACAGATATCATACGAACCAGACTACGATTATGAAGGGATGGGTGGAGAATGGACACGAAGTTCGTTTCTTAAGCCAATATGCCGGCAGGGTAGAAGATTATACCTATGTGAAACCCATCGTGGTCGGTTACTCTAAGCTTTTCATAGCGTTTGATTATATCTATGTGCATTTCCTTAAGAAAAATGATCCGTTTGCCATAGATATGAAATTAAAGTGCGGCATTCCGCCGCTTAGGAAACTCGCAAAATATATCAAAGAGTTTCAGCCGGATATCGCAATCATTCGGGAGCGTTCGGTCTATACGATCTGCATGAATGCTATATGCAGGTATTACCATATTCCTACGATACTTTATAATTTAAGCCCGGTGTGGGACAAACCGAAGAAGATGGATCTGGCGCATAAGATCGTCTGGAGACTGACTCCCAGATACCGGATCACGCCGACGAATCTGGTAGGGATAGACTTTACGGGTCTGGTCAAGGATAAATACGGATATTGGGCTCCGTTTCTGATGGAGCCGCAGATGCCGCCGTGGGAGAAAACATATTTTGCGGATGGCAGGATCAATGTCTTCTGCATCGGCAAATACCAGGAGCGCAAGAATCTCCAGATGATGATAGAAGTGGTCGAGAAACTTCTGCCGGAATATGATCTTCATCTGACGATTGCGGGGGAAGTGTCTAACCATTTTCATGAGGAATACTATCAGAGAGTCACGGGTTATGTCCAGGAACATGGGCTGGAAGAGAAGGTTACGTTTTATAGGAATCTGAACAGGAAAGAGATCGCTAAGCAGTATCGGAAAGCCGACGTGTATGTTATTCCGAGCACCGGGGAGCCGGCGTCGATCACCGTGATTGAGGCGATGGCATTTTCCGTTCCGGCGATCAGCGGAAGTGACAATGGAACGGCAAGCTATATCGACTATGGCAGGACAGGATATGTTTTTGAAGACAACGACCAAAAAGATTTGCAGGACAAGCTGGAAAAGATCATATGTGACAGGGAAAATCTTGTAAAAATGGGAGCTGCAGGGTATGATCATGTGAAGAGGCATTTTCAGTTTCAAAACTATTACGATTGTATCGAAGAGATACGGAAAAAGATGGATGGAAACAAGCAGAGCCAGTGAGGACAAGCCGATGAATGAGCAATTAAAAGAGGACATACGCCCAAAGCCGCGGCAGAGAGCGGTACAGCTCCTTATTCTGACGGTGATGGGGATATTATTTTACCTTGTTATGGGGCAGGAATGGATCGCGATAGAGGATGACACGCCTTTTTATCTGAATCCGAGAAGAGAAGGCGTTATGCCTGTCTACCCCCTGTTTTTGTTTGCGGCAAAATGTATTTTTGGCGCGGACTGGTATCTTAGCGCGGTGGTAGTGGTGCAGTCCATACTCGCGATTGTCTGTACAATGGTGTTTGTGCTGTATTTAGAGCGGCAGTTTGAACTGAAATGGTTTGAGACAATTCTGCTTTATACAGCAGCAATGCTCCCGTTTTCGATTTATCTGCCGGAGTCGGGGATCACGCACCAGATTCTTACGGAAGGTCTGGCGTATGCCTTTTTTTATCTCTATTTTATGCTATTATTACAGTATGTTTTTACACAGAAGACCGGATGGATACTGGGCGCGGCGGCGATGGCGGCGTTTATGGAACTGATCAGAAGCCAGATGATCTTTCTGCTGGGGGTTACTGCCGCCGTATATGTCTGTGTGGAATTGATAAGAATGAAAAAGGATAAGATCAGCCGGAAGATTATAAGAACCTGCATAAATTGTGTGGTCGGAGTCGTAGGGATACTCATAGCGGTCACGGTGGTCTATAAAATATATGGGTGGTATATGATACACCAGCTTCCTGTCATTGAAAGCTGGGATCAGAGGGCGGCGGTTGAACAGACGGCGCTGACGGATGCGGAGAGCGCTGCGCAAGTCGGAACAGACGGCGGGCAGAGTGGAGAGAACGCTGCACAGGGCGGAGTGGATGACGGGCAGAGTGAAGAGAGCACTGCGCAAGTCGAAGCAGGCGGCGGACAAGGTGGACAGAGCCACGAAAACACTGCGTCAGACAGTGCAGGCGGCGGACAACGTGAGACAGCCGCCGCACCGCTGGAATCCGAGAATCCCGGAACGATGGCACAGTTTAATTCGCTTATCATCACCCGCGGTATTTACGAGGTCGATGCAGAAGACATAGTATTATTTGACAGCCCGGAGATGAAGGAGATATTTCAGAGGGTATTTGACGTGATTGATGCTGAGCAGCTTCGGTATGTGTATGCAAGACAGGACTTGTATATGTGGAAAGATCTGGTAAAGGATCAGATCCCGCCCTATGTGTTTGGGCATGTGGCGGGTTATCTGAAAGAAAATCCGCAGGTGGAGCTGAATACGGTACAAGTATGCAGGGAATTGGGGCTTAAGGCGCTGATACACCATTTTGACAGGTATTTGTACCATTCTTTCAGGATGATGGTCTCCGGATTTATCAGCAGTGTATTTTTCCAGATTGAGAGGATATATTTCCTGTGCCATATTATCACGCTGTTTCTGTACCTGACTGCGGCGGCGGGAATCATATATTGCTTGAAAAAGAACGGCAACAGGAAGGTTGCGGCGTTTGCACTCACGACGCTTGCATATATTTTCTTGATGGTAATTGTTATAAACCTCGTATTTCTAGGGCTTCAAAGGTACATGGTGTATGCTATGGGTATTTTTTACTGCAGCTTGTATCTGTTGGCGAGGGAGGCAGTGCTCATCACTGCGGAGGGTTCTGCATGGATCAAAAAAAGAAAACCTTGATTATTATCCCCGCTTACAATGAAGGGGATAACATTGAGAAGGTAGTCGATAATTTGATAATAAATTTTCCTCAGTATGATTATGTCATTATCAACGACGGCTCGACAGACCATACGAAAAAAGTCTGTCGGGACAGGGGATACGAAGTATTGAACCTGCCGATCAATATGGGGATTGGCGGAGCGGTTCAGACCGGATATTGTTATGCGCGGGACAATGATTATGACATCGCGGTACAAATCGACGGGGACGGACAGCATGACGTGGGTTTTCTGGAAGGCATGATTCAGTATATGGATGAAGAGAAGGCGGACTGCGTCATCGGTTCGCGTTTCGTTGAAAAAGAGGGCTTCCAGTCTTCGGGGCTTCGCAGAATCGGGATTCGGTTTTTGAGTTTCTTAGGCTGGATTTTGACCGGTGTGAAAGTGAAGGACATCACGAGCGGATACCGTCTTGTAAACCGGAGGTTTATACAGATATTCGCAGAGGATTATCCGGCAGATTATCCGGAGCCGGAGGCGATGGTCATCGCGGCGGTGCATGGCGGGAAGATCAAAGAATATCCGGTTGTCATGAGAGACAGGGAGAACGGGATCAGTTCCATCACACTCAAAAAATCCTTCTACTATATGTTTAAGGTGACATTAGCGATGTTGATTCGGAGATTGAGCTTCGGAGTCAGGAGGCAGAAATGATTCCACATACATTGCAGATCACGCTCTCGATAGCCGTCGTCTGCTATTTTATCATCATTCTCTATTATCTGAAAAAGAAAATGCTGGAACTTAAGTATACGTTGATATGGCTTGTGGCGGGAATGGTCATGGGTATCATGATTTATTTTCCGGAGCTTTTGGTGCGGTTTGTAAGGCTTCTGGGGATCGAGAGCAATATGAACGGGTTGTATATCCTGCTCATTGGCTTTATTTTGATGATTCTTATGACGCTTACGTCTATTGTGTCCAGACAGCAGCTCAAGATCAGGATATTGATTCAGGAGATCAGTATGATGGAGAAGAGGATCAGAGAGCTGGAGAACAGTGCGGAGGAGAAAGAGGATGATGGCAGAGTCGGCTGAGGAGACAAGAAACTCATATATGGATTTCCTGAAGGGGATCGCGATCCTTTTGGTGATAGCCGGACATTCGATTTCTGATATCCATGGGATGGAGATGCTTTTTAATCTGATTTATTCTTTCCATATGCCGTTGTTGTTCTTTGTTTCTGGTTATATTGAGGAGCAGAATGCGGCAAAATATGCGGGAAGGGAAAGACGGATGCTCTCAAGGAGGATGACCGGTCTGCTCCTTCCGTATTTAAGCTGGACAGTCATTGAAGCGGCAGGTTCTGATCGTCTGTGGGAGATGGGAATAGAGGGGTTTTTGCTCGAATTGTTTGGTTACGGAAGTAATGGGTTATGGTTTTTCCCTGTGTTGTTTGGATTGAAGATTATGCATGCTCTATACAGGGTTATTGCCGGTAAAATTGGTAAGGATACGATTGGGGCGGATATACTGCTTTTTGCTGGGGCGGAAATACTGACGGCGTTGCTTGCGGTATTGACGAGACAGCCATATATCGTTAATATGTTGAGTTATGCGATACCATATTTCTTTGCTGTTATATTAGTGAAGCATGAAGTGGTACAACGGCTGGTGGAAAGCGAGTGGCTGGCGGCGGGCGCGATAGCTGCCTATGCGCTGGTGTTCCCGTATTTTTCATTCTATGATACGCGTTGGATGACACAGGCGGTCAGGATCGGGTTGTCGCTTTGCGTCATTATCATATGCTGTAAATTTATGTATGGCAGGTTTGATGAGTGCAAGACACAGTGGAGCAGGAATCGTTTCTATTCTGCAATCTGTATCTGCGGGGAAAATTCTCTGGCAATTTATGTGCTCCATGGATTTTTTATGAATTACAAAATTTATTTTGGCATGATTGATCCCGCATTTTTCGTGTGGGGGGGGTAATAGCTATTGTGCTGGCGTTTCCTGTTGCGGCGATGTGTATTGTGATTGCGAAAGTGATAGGGGTATCTTCGTGGTGTAATAGGGTTTTGTTTGGAAAATAACAGTGTTTTATATATATTGTTTGCAATGTGGGAATGAATGAAAATTGAGAGAAGGGCATGATTACTGACATGGACAGTATTGCAGTTGATTTGTTGTGGCTCCGCCCCGGCAAAGTCGGGGGGACGGAATTTTATATTAGGAATTTGTTAGATGGTTTTATACAGCTCGACAGGTCGTTTAAGCTTACCTTGCTCGTTTCAAAAGACAACCGTGAGACGTTCGAGCATTATACAAAAGACGCGAGGATTGCGCTTTTGGAGGCAGATGTGGTATCCGCAAATATTGCAGGGCGGATCTTGTGGCAGTTTTTTTTCCAGAACAGGTTATTGAGAAAGAATGGTCTGCGCAAGTGTTTTATACCGGTGTACTGCCGCCCGCTCTTTAACGGCGGCATCACTTATATTAATACGGTGCATGACCTGCAGGCGGCGCATTATCCCCAGTACCATCCTTTTCATGAGATCGCTTATTCCAAACTCTGCTGGTGGCTGGATGCCCGGTTTTCTAAAAAGATCGTGACGACGACTAATTATGTGAAATCGGATCTGATAGAGCGGTATCAGATCAAGGCGGATAAGATAGAAGTCCTTAATATCCCGGCAATGGTAGATTTAGATGAGACGGAACCATTTGAGGATGTCAGCCGAAAATTTCATATTTCTGATGGGGGATATTATTACACGGTCGCGCAGATGATACCGCATAAGAATTTAGAGACTCTGCTCCATGTGATGATTGAATTAAGAAAAAGAGAGAGCGGTCTGCCGCTGCGTCTTCTGGTATCGGGTATTTCGGGCAATGCGACAGACAGTGTCAAGAACCTGATGAAAGAAAACCAGTTGGAAGACATTGTGACGCTGACCGGTTTTATCAGCAATGAGGAGCGCAATACGCTGTACCGGCATTGCCGGGCGTTTCTGTTTCCGAGCATATTTGAAGGGTTCGGTATGCCGCCGGTTGAAGCGATGGCGTTCGATGCAGTTGTCATCACGACGGACAGGACCAGCATTCCGGAAGTGACTCAGGGCAAGGCAAATTATGTGGATGACCCATTTGACACGGATGCGTGGATACGGGTGATGGAATCGCCGGTAAAGAGAAACGATGAATTTGATCTTTCGATTTACAGCCGGGCGTATCTGGCAGAAAAATATATGGATTTTCTGCAGGAGAACCTGTAATGGTTGCGGGAACTGTATCGGAAAGGCATGAGCGCTGACGGACAGAACCGCAGATTGCGAGAAGGGTATGATAGCAATGAGTAAAAAGAAAATACTGATCACCGGGTTTTCCGGTTTTGTGGGCAGGCATATGCTTGCGTACCTTCAGGAAAATGATAAAGATGTGGAAGTGTGCGGGATCGATATCAATCCGCCGGCATTTGACCTCAAGGAGTTTCATGAACTTGATGTGGCTTACCATACTGTGAACCTGCTTGAAACCAATGCCGTGAAAAATCTGCTTACTGTATTCCGACCTGATTATATCATACATCTTGCTTCATTCAGTAGTGTGGCATATAGCTGGAAATATCCGATAGAATGTTTTCAGAATAATACCAACATTTTTTTAAATATTATAGCGGCTGTGCAGGAGCTGCACATGAAATGCAGGGTCTTATCGGTGGGGTCGTCAGAAGAGTACGGGAATGTGGGCGAAGCAGACCTGCCTTTGCGCGAAGACAGCAGTCTGCTGCCTTGCAGCCCTTATGCGGTTGCCCGCGTGGCACAGGAGATGCTGTCCCATGTCTACGCCGACAGCTATGGGGTGGATATCGTCATGACGAGGTCATTTAACCATATCGGTCCGTGGCAGGATACGCGTTTTGTCATACCGGGGTTTATATCGAGGATAATGGCAATTAAAAACGCCGGGAAATCACACGGAACGATCGAGACGGGTGATTTGTCGATTGTCCGTGATTTTGTGGATGTACGTGATGTGGTGAGGGCATATTACGATCTGCTGCTGCATGGCAAGTCCGGGGAACTGTATAATGTCTGTTCTGGAACAGGCAGCAGGTTATCGGATATTGTAGACAGGATTGCAGATATGTTGGAAATACAGATTGACACGGTGGTGAATCCGGAGTTTGTGCGCCTTAATGATAATCGTGTTATCGTAGGTTCCCATGAGAAGATCAGCAGGGATATCGGATGGAAACCGGTGATTCCGCTGGATGTGACGCTTGGGGATATGATTGATTATTACAAAACATTGTAAGAAACAGAGAATTTATAATGAGCGGTATTATGAAGAAAGGGTAGATTTGTCCATGGAAAAAATTATTTTGCTGGGATTTGGTGGGCATGCGAAAAGCGTAATCGATTGTATTGAACGTCAGGGTCAATATAATATAATCGGATTTTTGGATAAAAAAGAACGTGAAAATGTATGTTATAGAGGCTATGAAGTAATAGGAGACGATGACAATCTGGATAGATTATATGGACAAGGCATAAGGAATGCTTTTGTAACGGTAGGTTTTTTAGGGCAGTCATCTGTACGTGATTGTCTATATGAAAGATTGAAGCAGATTGGTTTTCATCTTCCTAATATTATTGACCCGACAGCAGTTGTGGCGGGTGATGTCATGATGGGTGAAGGAAATTTTATAGGAAAACTGGCAATGCTCAATGCGGATGCCAAAATTGGAAATATGTGTATCATAAACAGTGGTGCAAAAATAGAGCATGAGTGTCAGATAGGTGATTTTAGCCATATTTCCGTGGGAACAGTACTGTGTGGTCAAGTGACTGTTGGGAAGAGGACTTTTGTGGGTGCGGGCGCTACTTTGCTTCAAGGCATTAGAATAGGAGACGACAGTGTCATTGCTGCGGGGATTACAATTAGGAAAAATGTGCAGAATCAAGAACTGGTATACGAAACAGGTAACAGAAGGATGAGGAGTTTGAAATAGACAGGATGTTTTCTTGATATGATGAATAGGGATATGGATGATTATTATAAAAAAGTAGAAATAAGTGTTGTTTTAGTGAATTATAATGGAAAAAAATATAATGATGCATGTATTACATCGATACTGAATAGCACGATTGCGCAAAGCGTTCAGGTTGTTGTGGTCGATAATGCGTCCACGGATGATTCCTTGTCTTTGCTGAAGGATAAGTGGAGGAACAATAGGCAGGTGCATATCATTGCGATGGATGATAATTATGGATTTTCCAAGGCGAACAATGAGGGTATTCGCTGGTCGATGGTACAGGGAATCGATTATTATCTTCTTCTTAACAACGATACGGAAATTGAACCGGATACGATAGAGAGTATGTTGCATTTGGGGCAGGAGACAGGGAGTATTGTTGTTCCGAAAATTTTATATGCTGACAGAAGAGATATGATTTGGTGCGCGGGCGGAATGTTTTCACCTGTGATTAGGAAATCGATTCAAAGTGGATTAAATCAGATAGATAATGGACAGTTTGACGTAAGCGGCAAGTGTCAGTTTGCTAACGGGTGTGCGTTTCTTTTGTCAAGACAGATTGTAGAGAAGATAGGATTTCTCGATGAACGCTTTTTTCTTTATTATGAGGATGTGGAGTACAGTATGCGGGCGGCAGCAAATGGGGTAGTAGTTCAATATTTAGCAAAAGCGGTCGTCTATCATAAAGTGAATGGTTCTACCGGGGGAAATGAGCGTCCTGCGAATGCCTATTATATTACGAGAAACTGGCTGTTGTGTAATAGTCTGCATATGCGTGACGCAAAGGATGCAGGCGGAAAAATGCGGTTTATGTTATTTATAATTTATTTTGGTTTCAATCGGTTCGCATGGTTGTTTATCTGGTTTTTGCAGGGGAAAAGAAAAATGTGTGGGGCGGTAGTCAAGGGAATTGTGGATTTTTGTATGGGAAAATATGGAAGAAGCGTCTGGTAAAAAGATGAAGTCTTATTGTGGTAAAGTGAGAATAGGAGACAGACTGGTAAATCATGGGTAAAGTGTTTATTATTGCGGAAGCCGGAGTAAATCATAATGGCGATATAGAAATAGCAAAGAAACTGGTTGATGCGGCAGTAGCTGCAGGCGCAGATGCAGTCAAATTTCAAACATTCCGCGCGGAAACCCTTGTGTGCAAAGATACAAAAAAAGCGGAATATCAGATGAAAACTACAGAAAAAACAGAATCGCAGTTTGATATGCTGAAAAGATTGGAATTAACGCCGGATATGCATCAGCAACTGATTGATTATTGTAATTCTAAGCATATTATGTTTCTGTCAACGCCGTTTGATGAAGACAGCATGGAATTTCTTGTAAAATGCGGAATTGATATGATAAAGATTCCTTCTGGTGAAATAACGAATTATCCTTATCTGGCGAAAGCAGGCAGGACGGGGAAGAAGATTATCCTTTCATCCGGAATGAGTTTTCTTGATGAGATCAGGAATGCAGTAGCAGTCTTGCGTGATAATGGAAGTGAAGATATCACAGTGCTTCATTGCAATACTGAATATCCGACGCCATTTTGCGATGTAAATCTGCGAGCAATGCTGCAGATTCAAGATGAACTCAGAGTGCCGGTCGGGTATTCGGACCACACGGTTGGAATTGAAGTTCCGATTGCTGCAGTGGCAATGGGAGCGGCAGTCATTGAAAAGCATTTTACTTTAGACAGGAACATGGAGGGGCCGGATCATAAAGCAAGCCTTGAGCCAGATGAACTAAAGGAGATGGTATATGCGGTGCGGAATATTGAGCAGGCATTAGGCAACGGTGTAAAGGAACCATCGGATTCGGAAATAAAGAATCGTGATGTGGCACGAAAAAGCCTTGTGGCAAAGAAAGATATCAGCAAGGGTGATATTTTCACAGAGGAGAATTTAACTGCCAAAAGACCGGGAAATGGAGTGTCTCCTATGAAATGGCGGGAAGTTTTAGGTACAGCGGCAGTTTGTGATTTTAAAAAGGATGAATTGATTGAATTATGAATATTTTAGTTATAGCGCATGAGAGTCGGTTGGGAGGCGCCAATTTGTCAATGCTTGGAATCATAGATGAGATGGCGGACAGGCATAATTTTTCGGTAGTAGTACCCATTCAAAAAGGGTTCATGGTGGAAGAGTTGAAAAAGAGACAAATCCCTGTCTATTACAGACATTCTTTTTGGTGGATGCTTGCGCAGGAAGCGACTCCCAGAAGAACCTTTATAAAGAAGATGGTCTATAAGATATTGTGTCTTAATAATTATTTTTGCGCATTTAGCTTGAAAAAGATTGTAAAGAGAGAAAACATAGATATTATCCATACAAATTCCAGTGTAATGAATACAGGCGGGATTTTATCACGTATGACGGGAGTGCCACATGTATGGCATATACGAGAGTTTGCATTAAAAGGATTGGGATTTTTCCCAGTGTGGAACTACCGCAAATTATGTGCTTATATTAATGATCACAGTGATAAGGTTATAACGATTTCCAAGGCGATTGCAGAAGAATTTGAAGATAAAATTTTGCCGAAAAAGTTAAAAGTAGTCTATAATGGCGTAGGCGGCGAAAACTGCAGGCAGAAATTTGATGTTAAAAGAAGCGGCGACACAGTGGAATATTTGATCAGTGGCAGGAATAATCCTGAAAAAGGGTTGGATGAGGCAATTCGGGCTGTTGCATTGTTGGTGAAGGAAGGATATCGGAATCTGCATCTTTCTATGGCTGGGACAGAGCCGGCGGATAATTTAGAAAAACTGATCGACGAACATCATATCAGGGATTATGTTTCGTATCTGGGCATGGTAAAGGACATGCCGGCATTGCGTCAGAAAATGGATATTGAACTGGTGTGTTCCGTGTGTGAGGGATTCGGCAGGGTGACGGTAGAAGCAATGATGAGTTCTAATCCAGTGATTGGCGCGGATACAGGTGGAACTCCGGAACTGATACGGAATGGTGAGAACGGATATTTGTACCACAAGGGAGCGGTGGAAGATCTGGCGCGGAAAATGAAGATTTTTCTGGATCATCCTGAGCAGATTAGAGTGCTTGGCGATAATGGATTTACATGGAGTACGAAAATGTTTACCCAGAAGCGAAATGCGGAAGGGATAGAGAAGGTATATTTGGAAGTATTAGCCGGAAAGAAGAGAGGATATAAAGAATTTTCTTAAGAATGAGGTGGAAGAATGTCAAAGAGATTGGCGGTTGTGACGGCGACGAGAGCTGAATATGGGATATTAAAAAATGTGATTGATAAGATAGAGAACTCTGACCAGCTTGAACTGTGCCTTATGGTGACGGGAACCCATCTTGTCGCGGAATATGGGATGACTGTAAAAGAAATCGAACAGGATGGGTATCCGATCGCGGAAAAAATCGATATTCTTCTTGCTTCTGATATGCCGGTATCAATTTCTAAGACAATGGGACTTGCCATGATTTCTTTTGCGGAAGCTTTTGAAAGACAAAAACCGGATTGTCTGGTGGTACTTGGTGATCGGTATGAGATATTGTCTGTGTGTAGCGCGGCTATGAATGCAGGTATTCCGATTGCGCATATTTCCGGCGGAGAAACAACACAAGGGGCGATTGACGAGAGTATACGGCATTGCATTACCAAGATGAGCCACCTGCATTTTTGTGCATGTGAGACTTATCGAAAACGTATTATCCAGCTTGGAGAAGAGCCGGAGAGAGTGTATAATTTCGGTGATGTCGGTGTTGAATCAGTCAAGAAGATTTCTGAAATGACTAAGCCGGAACTGGAGCAGTCGATCGGTTTTTCCTTAGACAGACCATATATGAGCGTTACATTTCATCCGGTCACTTTGGAAGTAGAGGAGGTGGAATGCCAAATGCGCGAATTGCTTCATGCACTGGCAGACTTTGGGGATATGAAATTTGTATTTACTAAAGCAAATGCAGATGCGGGAGGGCGGAAGATCAACCGATTAATCGATGCTTTTGTATCAGAGCATGATAATTGTATAGCCTTTGCGTCGCTTGGAATCAAGCGATATGTGAATCTGTTGAGATTTTCTGACGGGATCATAGGGAATTCTTCGAGTGGCATCAGAGAAGCGCCGGTGCTTGGAATCCCCACAGTCAATATCGGAAATCGGCAAAAGGGAAGACTGCAGGCAGACAGTGTTCTAAACTGTGCTCCTAAGAAAGAGGAGATTGTTAGGGCAATCAAAGAATCACTGACAAAAGAGTTTCGGGAACATGCCCGGCATACGGTTAATCCTTATGGAGATGGAAACGCTTCGGAAAGAATTGTACGGACGATTGCAGAGTATTTGTATCAGAACAAGATTTGTCTGGAGAAAAAGTTTTACGATGTGCCATTTGATATAGGGAATGATAAATTGACAGACGGAGGAGAATGATAGGGTTAGGTATCGGAGGATCGGTTATGAAAATTATGGTAGTGGGTTTAGGTTCTATGGGTAGAAGAAGAATTAGATTACTAAAAACAATATCCTCCGAGATTGAAATTCTTGGTGTAGACAGCAAGGATGAAAGATGTAGGCAAGCTGAAAGCGAGTTGGCCGTTTCTACCATGGGAAATTTGAATAATGCTTTTAAAACTTTTAATCCGAATTGTGTAATCGTATCGACTTCGCCATTATCACATGCTGCTATTATTGAACAAAGTTTATTATATGGATGTAATGTGTTTACGGAACTTAATTTGGTGAAGGACGGGTATGAAACAAACATTCGGCTTGCGCGGGAGAAAAATAAGGTGTTGTTCTTATCATCGACTTTTTTATACAGAGAGGAGATTCGTTATATAGAGGATAGCGTTTCTGGAGCGATGGGATTTTTAAATTATATGTATCATGTGGGGCAATATTTACCGGATTGGCATCCGTGGGAGAATGTTACGGATTATTTTGTTGGTGAAAAAAGAACAAATGGATGCAGGGAATTGTTTGCTATTGAATTACCGTGGATTATAAAAGTATTTGGAAATATTAGGGCATGTGTGCCGTTTTCA
>JAMPGN010000036.1 GCA_023663915.1 Eubacterium sp.
TTGAAAATGCAGACCAGATCCTAGTCATTGACGGCGGTACAGTGGCACAGAGGGGGACACATAAGCAGCTTTTAGGGCAGGAAGGCACTTACCGGGAGTTTGTTAGAATCCGTGAAGAGGCAGAGGGCTGGCAGATACATTAAAAAGTATATCATAGAATCGAAGGAATGATTCTATGGTTAAAATGCTATTGTGGAGATGTCGGAAGGCATTTTTCTTTGCAATGCAAGTTAGTATAAACTAACTTAAAACAGACACTGGCAGGGATGAAAACCGGGAATCTGTTTTCCTGCCCGTTTGCGGATGAGGACGGAATGAGGGGCGGTGTGCGGCATTGGAATCAGATGCTGGTGGGGAAAGGGCTGCGGGTGCTTCCGCTTAGATTCAGGGATAACCGTGCGCTGGTGCATGTCTGCCGCGTCGGGGACCTTTCACGTGACTTGAAAGACGATGCCGTCTGCAGGCTGCTGAAAGAGAGAGGCTATGAAACGGAAGTGCCGGAACGCTGCATTGTCCAGCTTATCCGGAAGCCGGAGGGTGACAGCGGATTCCCGCATGAAATCAGGCTGTTCCCGGGCCACCCGCCGGAAGATGTGAGCGGCTTTATCGAGAACAGGGCACAGGGATGCAAGCTCGTCGGGTATTGGAAGGTTTATGTCAATGAAGAAAAAGCACAGATAATTTTTACAAAATATAAAAAATGCAGGGAATGGATGCGCAATTGGGAGGAAACCTGTACCTCCGCAGGCGCGGCGCCATGCTTGTGTGCGACAGCCCCATGTTGTGGCTGTTCCTATATTTATTGTAGAAGCAGCTTTCAATTAGAAGTACGCATTTCTTACTCATACTCCGCAATATCATAAATCAAGTTCTCCGAAGCTTCCCATCCAAGGCAGGGGTCAGTGATCGACTTACCATAAATCCCTTCGCCGATCTTCTGGCTGCCTTCCACGATATAGCTCTCCACCATAACGCCCTTGACCATCCGATGAATATCACTGTTCAGCTTCCGGCTGTGCATGACTTCCTTGACGATACGGATCTGCTGCTCGAACTGTTTGTTGGAATTGCTGTGATTGGCGTCGATGATGCATGTCGGGTTCACAATATCAAATTCCTGATACAGCGAATAGAGCATGTCGAGGTCCTCATAATGATAGTTGGGCAGGCTTCTCCCGTGTTTGTTGACAGAACCGCGCAGAACGGCGTGTGCCAGGGGATTGCCGTCGGTGCTTACCTCACACCCTCTGTAGATAAACTCATGGGGGCGCTGCGCCGCGTAGATGGAGTTTAGCATGACGGAGAGAGTGCCGCTGGTCGGATTCTTCATGCCCGTGGCGACATCAAAACCGCTGGCGGTCATGCGGTGCTGCTGGTCCTCCACGGAACGCGCGCCGATGGCGACGTAAGACAGGATATCTTCTACATAGCCCCAGTTGTCGGGATAGAGCATTTCGTCCGCCGCCGTCAGATTAGACTCTTCGATGGCACGTATATGCATCTTGCGCATGGCGATCAGCCCGCTTGTGAAATCGGGCTTTTTCTCCGGGTCGGGCTGGCTGACGATGCCTTTATAACCTTCGCCCGTGGTGCGCGGTTTGTTGGTGTAAATTCTGGGGATCAAGATCAGCTTGTCCTTTACCTTCTCGTTGATGCGGGCGAGTCGGTTTACATAATCACAAACAGCATCTTCATTGTCCGCAGAACAGGGACCGATGATCACGAGGAATTTATTGCTTTTACCGGTAATGACATCGCTGATCTCGGCATCGCGCTTCTTTTTCAATTCAATCAGATGTTCCGGCATGGGATACTGTTTGCGGATATCTTCGGGTGTGGGTAATTCGGCTACGTTTTGAAAAGACATTTTTCGATTCTCCTTGGTTGTTCTTTGATTTCTCTGGCAAAAACACATACATTATAGTATATTAATTTCAGAATCGCAAGTGTTAAGTCGCAATGCGGTTGCTCAGGGCAGAACGGGCATGAATGGTAATGCGGCGAAGCAAATTATTGATGAGCCTTATGTGAAATATGCAGCGCGGACACCGTGCACAGGAGCGTCTGCAGCATCTGGCTTGCCAGGGTGCCCCACAGATAGCCTTTGATTCCATAAACCGGAATCGCGAGAAAGACAAATAGCAGGCGCAGCAGCAGGCTGACCACGCTGAACAGGAAGGTCTGGGCGGTCTTGCCGAGTCCGTTTAAGATACTGTTTAGCGTACTTGCAACATACATGAAAGGGCAGATAAAGCTGAGTGTCAGAATGAAGCTGCCGGCGAGTTCCGAGTGGTACAGCAGGCGGCCTGCGGTGCGTCCGAGGAGAAGAAACATTGCGGTGCACCCGAAACCGAGCAGAAGGCAGTAGCGGATGGAGGTCATGATTGCTCGTCTGACCGCATTTTTGTTGCCGCTTGCATCCGCTTCGGAGACGATAGGAAGCAGCAGCACAGAGATAGAATTGGTGATCGCGGAAGGGAACAGGATGAGCGGCAGGCTCATTCCCGTCAGTACACCGTAAACGCCAAGTGCGTCCGCATTGCTCAATCCGTAGGCCATCAGCCGGTTGGGGATATAGATCGCCTCGATGCTCTGCAGCAGGTTGATGATGAGCCGGTTGGCGGACAGGGGCACGGCAAGCTGTAACAGTTGTCCCATGATGCGCCGGTAAGCGGCAAATACCGTGCCGGAAACAGAGGGCAGGCGATGCGTGGAATGGGAGCCGTGGGCGAAGGATTCCGGATTTACCGTCTGATGGCTGCAGGGCGGAAAGACGCGGTGCGCCCGTGACAGGATCGCGATGACGGAAACGATCATAGACGCGCTTTCGCCGATTACCAGCCCTACAACAGCGAAACTGATCGTCGGCTGCATGTCATGCTGTCTGCAGATATAGTAGATCAGATAGACAGAACCCACGCGGCAGATCTGTTCCGCCAACTGCGAGATGGCGGGAATCGCCGTTTTGCGGATGCCGTAGAAATATCCGTTGATACAGGAATGCACGGTCGCCATGGGAATGGAGAGCGCGATGATGCGGAGGAGCGGCGCGGTCCTTGATTCCAATAAAAGGTCGGCGGCGATCCAGTCCGCATACAGATAGATATACAGGGCACAGGCGATCGATAGTGCCATTGCCAGGAGAAAGCCCGCCCACAGCGTGCGAAACGACGTTTTATAATCGTGTGTGCTCGTTTCGCTGGCGACATATTTTGAGATCGCGGTCTGGATGCCGGAGGCAGTTAAGGCAAAAGAAAGCGCCAGCACAGGGGAGATCAACTGATAGATTCCCATGCCTTCCGCACCGAATACATTGGATAAGAAAATACGATAGAAAAAGCCGATAAAACGGCTGAGAAGCCCTGTCAATGTGAGAATGACAGTCCCGGTTACTAACGGGTTTTTCCATTTTTGCAATTTCATAAAACACCATTTTATGTTAGATATGGTTTAAGTTTATGCATAAACGGGACAGAGAAGAACAGAAATGCAGTTAAGGATAAAGAAATGGTATATATTGCGTGTATGCACATTGGAAAGGATAGCATGATGGCAAAGAAGAAAGTCGTGGTAGGCATGTCCGGCGGAGTCGATTCGTCCGTAGCTGCCTATCTTTTGAAAAAGCAGGGATATGATGTGATCGGCGCGACCATGCAGATCTGGCAGGACGAGGATCGGGATATTCAGGAAGAAAACGGCGGCTGCTGTGGTCTGAGCGCGGTGGACGACGCGAGACGGGTGGCTCAGACGTTGGATATCCCGTATTATGTGATGAATTTTAAAGAAGAGTTCAAATGCAAAGTCATGGATTATTTTGTGGAAGAATATCTGATCGGCAGGACGCCGAATCCCTGCATCGCATGCAACCGCTATGTGAAATGGGAGTCCATGTTAAGGCGGAGTCTGGAGATCGGTGCGGACTATATTGCGACGGGGCATTATGCGCGGATTGCCAGAATGCCGAATGGCAGATATGCGGTCAGAAATTCCGTGACGGCTAAGAAAGACCAGACTTATGCGTTGTACAATCTGACACAGGAGCAGCTTGCGCACACGCTCATGCCGGTGGGGGAGTTTAAGAAGGAAGAAATCCGAGAAATCGCGGGCAGACTGGCGCTTCCGGTCGCCCACAAGCCCGACAGCCAGGAAATTTGTTTTATACCGGATCACGATTATGCCGCCTATATTGAGCGGGCAGCAGGGGAGAGAGTTCCGAAAGCAGGCAATTTCGTGACGAAGGAAGGTGAGGTGCTGGGGCGGCATCTCGGCATTACGCACTATACGGTCGGACAGCGCAAGGGGCTGAATCTTGCCATGGGGCACCCCGTATTCGTGACGCAGATCAGACCGGAGACAGATGAGGTGGTGATCGGCGAGGCGGAAGACGTGTTCGGGGATACACTGTACTGTGACCACATCAATTATATGGGAATGGAAGATCTGACACAGCCGAGGGAAGCGCTGGCAAAGATACGTTATGCCCACGCGGGAGAGCGGTGCGTCATTGAGCGAGTGTCGGACGATGTTGTCAAATGCACGTTCCATGATCCGGTGCGCGCCATCACGCCGGGACAGGCGGTTGTTTTCTATGAGGACGGTTATGTGCTGGGCGGGGGGAGCATTATTGGAACAGAAATATAGTGTGGGCAGGGCATATAAGAAAGTTTTATAGCCGGGGAGTCCTTGGAAGGGTGCATTTTTAATGAAACATTAATAATGCTCTATTATTTGTCACTATTTTAATGTTCGATGAATAATTTCCAAAATCTTTATCGTCTGTTATAAGAATTGCATTATTTAATCGGGCAATTTCAGCGACAAGAGAATCATTAAAATCATATGAGAATCCATATTGATACAGGACATCGCTATGCATTTGGCTAAATCCATCATCAATGCATGTGGAAACAGGGAGAATATCGGCTTTTATTATTTCGAGAATTGCCTGCATGGATTCTTTATAATCACAAGTTTCTCTATAATCTGACTTAAAATCCAAGCTGGAATCTTTGTCTTCAGCCCATAGGCTAAATTGAAAACGAATACAACGGTTTACAAATTCAGAGATCTGTATGGAACTTACAATAATTTCTGCATTTATTTTGATAATGGATTGATATAATTTTTCATAAGGAACTGTATTTTTCCCGGACAAAGTTGGATATAAAAGTTTTATAAGCACGTTTGTATCAAAAATAAATTTTTGCTGTTTATTTGGTTTGAAAATTTGTATATCTGTCGTGCTCATGAATTGAATACTTCCTTAATTGTGGAATTAAATTTCTCTTTGTTAGAATAATATTTCTTTGCATTTGCAATAACAATGTTTAAAGTAGAATTTTTCTCTTTTGGGAAATTTCTTATTTTTACAAATTCTGAGATTTGTTCACTTGTAAACTTTCCATATAGTTGTCCGATTGCATTATTCAAGAATGGAGAAATCATACTTTCTATTTGTTCAAAGTCGAGAATTATAGGAATATTTTGATTGATTGCCTGTGTAATCTCATTATATATGAGGTTACCATCTTCTTGCGTGAGGGCTGATGGATTTCCAATTTTTTCTGCAACATTAAGATAAATTTCATGGTTCATTATTATAACACCTCCTAAAAAACAATATCAGAGAACTCTGAATTCATGTGGTACATAGAATCATCTAATAAGTTAAAGGCAACGGTTACTATTGTACCCGGAAAAGAATAGTCCATATACATATGGCGATTATTAATGCCATTTTGTTCATAAGTTTCATTGCCTGAAACTATGTACATCTTCCCATTATTCAACTCTATAAAATCACGGAGAAGAGATAATCCCAATCCGCCGGGAGTATCAACCTGTCGGGTGGTATTACCAGGAGCGATAGCCCATTCAAGTGGTTTGTCGGGAAGCTCAATATTGATATTATTACAATATGTATTTACATTATAAGGTATTGTTTCACCGGAATCAACAATAGTAAAATACAGCAATGAACTTTTTGGAAAATATTGACCGCAGGTATATACTTTATTACTGTGAGTGTGCTCTTTGACATTGTTAAATATTTCTAATATATTATCTATAATTTTACTTTTGACAAGTTCGGACATTTTAGGAATATCTTGACGTTCAAAAATACGTAATATGATATATTTCTCAAATTCATTTATTTCATTAATATGAAAAATAGTATATGGTATAGTAGTATTATATGTATCGGGAAGTTTATTAAATCCTAAATGCATATTAAATCCGTTTTTCTGTATGGTTTTTTGGATATTTTTGTTTAAATATGAAAAATAAATAGTGGTATGGGGATGTTTAGTCCTGTATGTATCCAAAATGCATCCTAAGATTGCAAATTGATTTGAAGCAATAAAGTCAACTTTAGAAAAGTCTAAATGTACTTCTTTAGATTGCATATGTATGAGCTGAGTATAAAGCTCACTAAGTCTTGTATGCGAATTATAACTGGTGTCTATATTGTTAGAAATTTCTAATGTTTGTTTATTGAGATGTTTTTTCTCTGGTGTGATTGGTTTAGGTAGTACTCTTTCGGATAGTGCCTGTAATTGTTCTTCAAATTCTTTTTCATTCATCAGAGGTCTCCTTTGTACAGTGTATCTTATGTAAAACTGTAAATCTATGTATTTATAATAATGCAAAAACAGCGGTAATGCAACGATACGGTCAGTATTTTTATTCAAAAAAGGAATAAAAGTACAGTATACATTGGAAAAATTAAGAAATCTTAAGAAATTCTACCAATTTCCTTCACGACATTTTCACAATGTTTGTGATAGGATAAGTACTTGTGAGCATATGCTTACGAAGGAGGCAGCTCTTTGGTCTCTATGGAAAGAGAGGTTGTTATGGTAGAATCGAAACTGACAAAGGTAAAAGTGAATAATGAGATCGCACTGTGCGAAGTCTATGATAGTATTACAAAAGACAGGATCAAGAAAGTTTTTTTCAGGGAGGACATTTCTTTTTTCATTCAATTTAAAAAGAAATTCGGCATGGCGGGATTTGCAGCGATGAATCTGGCTGGTTCGGATATCCAGGACAGATGCGAGACGCCGGAGCGTAAGGAAGGCATCTATGTGATCCGTGTGAATAAGAGTCAGGCGCAGCTTGCCAAAAACTGCATCAAGCGGGTCGTACCCGACTATCACGACCGGCTCTCTTTTTATGATGAACGACTCCCTTTTCGGCATCTGATTGCCCAGATTGAGTAGAATAGTATTTACCGTCCTGCTGACTTCATTTGTTTTTTGTTCTCATACATACGGTTATCTGCGAGCTGGTATATCTTGTCAATGTTGTAGTCCTTGGCGGAACAGGAAGCGTAACCGCACGCGATGGACATATTCAGCTCCGGTATTTCCAGATTTTTCTTATGTTATAGGAAATTCCTGCGCAAATTTCGAGTTCGCGACGAGTTTTCTTAAGATGCAGGGCATCTCTTAGGAATTACTCATAATCTCGCAATCAAGCATAGCTCGATTTTTTATGCATATTGTACCGATACCGGTTTGAATTACAAGTATTTCACGCAGATCAAGCGAATTTGCCCCTCGAATCTTCAGGTGAAATGAAATTTTACTAATCATACGAATTAAGTAGTTTATATTTGTATATAGAAGAGACAGGAATAATATGATATGATAAAAAATATCATAAAAAGCCATACATATATGACGGCAGGAAGGAGCTGGCTGAATGAAAGTTTTAATGATTAATGGAAGCCCGAAGCCAAACGGGAATACCTATGTGGCGCTTCATGAGATGGAGCAGATTTTCGAGAAAGAAGGAATTGAGACCGAGATACTCCATGTAGGCAACAAGGACATACGCGGATGTATTGCCTGCGGCACATGCGCACAGAAAGGGAAGTGTGTGTTTAACGATCTGGTAAATGAGACGGCGGCAAAGTTTGAGGCATGTGACGGTCTGGTGATTGGCAGTCCTGTTTACTATGCGTCGGCGAACGCTACGCTGGTTGCATTTTTGACGAGGCTTTTCTACAGCACGCACTTTGACAAGACGATGAAGGTCGGCGCAAGCGTTGTGGCGGCGCGCAGGGGCGGATTGTCGGCTACATTTGATGAGCTGAACAAATTCTTTACGATCTGCGGTATGCCGGTAGCGTCCGGACAGTATTGGAACAGCGTCCACGGCAGAGAACCCGGCGAAGCCGTGCAGGATGCGGAAGGACTGCAGAGCATGCGCACCCTTGCGCGGAATATGGCATTCCTCATGAAGAGTATCGCCCTTGGGCGGGAAGAGTACGGATTTCCGGAGAAGGAACCGTTTGAGAGGACGAACTTCGTGCGGTAAGGCGGATTGGAGGGCGGTAACGCTTCATCATGTGAACTCTCTGCAGAGCAGGAAATCCCGTATGTTCATGTGTTTGATGCCGTTTCGCCCTCGGTTTATCTCATCCATGGAGACGACATATTTCGGGTAATTGTCGGGAATCTTTTCGAGGCTTTCAAACTCGCGCTTCACTGTGTCTTCGCCGGATAGAAGGTAAGTTACCTGGACATAGATTTTTTCAGAGCCTTTTGAGGCGGTGAAATCGATTTCCGCTGTGCCTGTTTTGCCGACGGTGATCTTATATCCACGTCTGCATAACTCGATATAGACAATATTTTCCAGCACTTGGCTGATATCCCGTGTATTATTGCCATATACCGCTTCACGCAGTCCGTGATCTGTGATATATATTTTTTCCTGGAACTGCAGTAATTTTTTACCGAGAATGTCTTCTCTGGATACCAGATGCAGTAAACAGGCAGACTGGCAATAGTCAATATAATTATAGAGGGTTTCTGAGGAGACGCTTCGATATTCGCTTTTTAAATATTTTGTGATATTTCCTGCGGAAAAAGTATTTCCGACGTTTGCAATCAAGTAGAGCAGGATTCTCTTGAGCTGGTCGATATCGCGCACGTGGTTTCGTTGTGCGATATCTTTCAATATGATGGAAGAGTAGATGTCTTCCAGATATTGCCTGAATCCTTCGTCGTCCATGGGATAGCGGTACAGAAAAGGCATTCCGCCCCGGACCAGGTACTTTTGGAAAGCCTCTGACGGGGAACAGCTGTCTAATACCGTCATGACTTCGGCAAAGGAAAACGGATATATTTTAAATTCTATATAGCGTCCGCCGAGATAAGTTGCCAGCTCGCCAGACAGCATATGTGCGTTTGACCCCGTGATGTAGATGTCCGTATCAAAGTCGATCATACAGGAATTGACCATGGTCTCCCAGTGTTCAAGTTCCTGTATTTCGTCCAGAAATAAGTAGATTTTTCCCGGATGTTCTTTGGCAAATGCCTGGATTGTACGGTATGTTTCGTCTGCGCTTTTTACATAATCGACTGATTTTGTTTCAAAATTGATACAAAGCATTTGGTTTCCTGTAATTCCCATGTCGAGCATCTCTTCTTGAATCAACTGGAGCATGACAGACTTGCCGCACCGTCTGATTCCGGTCAGCACTTTCACAATGTCTTTGTTCATAAATGGTCTGATACGTTCGATATAGAAATCTCTTTTTATCAATTTGCAACCTCTTTTCTTGTAATATAAAATGACTATGCTGGTAGTATACACTCATCATACGTTCGATATACCGAAAAGTCAATAAAAATATAAATATAGATTTCGATATATCGAAATTAAATGAAAATGAATGTATATATTATGATATAACGAAAAATAAATACAAATATAAAATATATTCCGATATAACGAAAGTCAAACAAAAATATAAAGATGAATTTTGATAGACCGTTCACAAAAAGATTGTGCATATCCGACAATCAATATCACATTTTTTTGTAGAAAACTCCCTTTGAAATTTGTTAAGAAAATTTGTATCTTAAAATAGAACGTGTGGCATGACTGCGTAAGTCCGGTTATCTGCCACGCGTTCTTTTTTTGTTTATAGAATGCCGGCTCATTCTTTTGCTCAGGGTTTGCAAGACAACCCACAAATGAGTCTGAGTCCGTTTTAGGAAAGGAGAACATACATGGAAACAAACAACAATTCATTTTTGGGAGAAGAATCAATCGGAAAACTGATGGGAAAATATGCTGTCCCGTGCATTATTTCCCTTCTGGTAGGCGCGCTGTATAATATTGTTGACCAGATATTTATTGCGAATGCCGCTTATCTGGGGTCGTATGGAAACGCTGCAAATACGGTGGTATTTCCGCTGACAGTAATCGCTTTGGCGATTGCCGTCATGGTCGGGGGGACGGGTGCTGTGCGTTTGTCAGTCTGAGCCTTGGGAAAAACAATCCTCAGGATGCGGGGAAAAGCATGGGAAATTCCATTCTGCTTACAATCTTGCTTAGTCTGGTATTGTGCGTGGCCTATCTTGCATTCAGCGATACGATCATCGCCATGTTTGGCGGAACGGTGAATGAGGAGACATTTCGTCATTCCAAAGAATACTTTTTCTGGATATCCCTTGGGATTCCTTTTTATATGTTCGGTCAGGCTATGAATCCGGTGATCCGTGCGGACGGAAGCCCCAGGTATGCCATGCTCTCAACGCTCGCGGGCGCGGCAGTGAATATCATACTCGATCCGGTTTTCATTTTCTTATTCCGGTGGGGAATGATGGGCGCTGCGGTCGCAACCGTGATCGGACAGATTGTGACGGCGGTATTGGCAATATGGTATCTGGCCCATACGAAGACAATCAAACTGTCGGGATATGATTTTAAGCTTGAGGGCGGAATTGTAAGGAAAATGCTGGGACTCGGCGTATGTAGTTTCCTATCGCAGATATCACTCGTTGCGTCAATGGCGGCGATCAATAATATGATAAGGAAGTATGGGGCAATGGATGCCATATTTGGGCAGGAGCAGTATGCACAAATTCCTATGGCGGTTGTCGGTATCGTCATGAAATTTTTTCAGATTGTGATTTCGATTGTGGTAGGTATGGCGGCGGGGTGCATTCCGATTGTCGGCTACAATATGGGCGCAGGGCTGAATAACAGGGTAAAAGAAATTTTTACGAAACTGTTAGCGGCGGAGACGATTGTCGGAGTTCTTGCCTTTGTTATCGTGGAGTTTTTCCCGCAGGGATTGATCGGTATCTTTGGAGCGGCAAATGAGAGCGTTTACTACACAGAATTTGCAGTGAGGGCGTTTCGGATATATCTGTGCATGGTGGTTTTTGCCTGTGTGAATAAGGCGGCATTCATCTTTTTGCAGGCGATGGGCAAAGCGGCGGCATCCACGATGCTATCCATGGTCAGAGAGATTGTGTTCGGCGTCGGGTTTGCACTTCTTTTGCCAAGATTCTACGGGCTGGACGGCGTGCTGTATTCTATGCTGGTATCGGATATTCTGACGTTTTTTGTCTCGGTTATGATTATTGTGAGGACTTATAGGCAGTTGAATGGTATGAGCACCCAAGATGTTGGAAAACGGTTAGACTTTGCGTGCCACTCATGATATTTTCGCGAAAGTCTGAAAAAATATTTGACAGAGGCGCGGATGTGCCATATACTATAAAAGAAGTTAGCGGTGACTAACAATAGGCGCCGCTTTTCTTAAAAGTTGCGGTTAGACTAAGCTAACTAAAGGCGCGAACCGCGTGATCCTTCACGGTCTGCAGATATAATGAATCGTAATTATCATCAGCCATACGCACAACTCATTCATATGGCAGAAAAGAAAGTGTAAGCAGGGAGAGAGAAACCATGTCAGAAGAAGAAAGAAAATTTTTGGAGATCGTAGACTTGAAGAAAGGATTCGGCAGCGGGGATACGCGGCAGGAAGTGCTGCGCGGCATGAGCTTTTCCGTGGCAAAAGGAGAGTTCTGCGTCCTGCTTGGACCTTCCGGTTCCGGCAAATCCACACTGCTGAATATCATCGGAGGGATTGACAGCGCCGATGCGGGATACATATCGATCAACGGCGATAAGCTAAAGGATATGAATGAAAAGCGGCTGACACAATACCGCAGAAGGCACTTGGGGTATGTTTTCCAGATGTATAATCTGATCGGGAATCTGAATGTCAAAGAAAATATCGAGGTAGGGGCGTATCTGTCGGACGATCCGCTTGACATCGACGAACTTCTAAATACGCTGGGGCTGTATGAGCACAGGCATAAACTTCCGAACCAGTTATCGGGCGGACAGCAGCAGCGCGTCTCCATCGGACGGGCAATCGTCAAGAATCCTGATATCTTGCTCTGCGACGAACCTACTGGCGCACTCGATTACAATACTTCCAAGGAAATTTTGAAACTGATCGAAGATGTCAACGCAAAGTACGGCAACACCGTGATTATGGTCACGCACAATGAGGCGATTAGAAACATGGCGGATCATGTGATCAAACTCCGTGACGGCGGCATCCGCCATAATGATATCAACACCGACAAAATATCGGCGGTGGATTTGGAGTGGTAGGAGAGATGGATAAGATGAAAAGTAAACAGGGTAAGAAAATAAGAAATCCGCTCATCAAACGAATCCCCAGAGAACTGATTGGCGATTGGAGCAAGTACCTTGTGGTGTGCCTGTTTTTGATTCTCACAATCGGATTCGTATCGGGAATGTACGTCGCAAACGGCAGCATGATGAAGGCGGCGGACGAAGGAGTATTAAAGTACAAGCTGGAGGACGGACACTTTGAACTGAAAGACAAGGCGGATGCGGAATTGATTTCGGCGGTCGAATCAGGAGAAAAAGCGGATATCAAGCAATACTATTTAGACAAAGCAAAGGAAGAACTGGACGAAAAATTTGACGAAGAGTTCGAGGAGAAATTTGACAAAGAGTTTATTAAGGAATTTGATTCCGAATTTGACAAAGAATTTGATGCGGCTTTCGAGGCGCAGGTCAGGGAATTACTGATGGCGCAAGGGCTTGACGATACATCGGCGCAGGCAATGCTGCCTAATGTCATCGAGCAGGCGAAACAGACCGGAGATTATCAGACAGCCTATGACAAGGCTTACGAGACAGCTTACGATGAGGCATACCACGAAGCATATAATGAGGCATATCCGAAAGCTTACGATGAGGCATGGGAAGAGATTCAGGACAAGATCGATGAGGAATATGCCGAGGCAGAGGAAAAGTATGAATTAGATGATCCCGATTTCCATGCCATACCGGTCAGCGTATATGAAAACTTTTATCAGAACGTGGAAGAGGACAGTAACGACGACGGCGTGTCCGACGGAACGGTCCGTGTCTTTGCCAAAACCGATGAAGTAAATCTTGCCTGCCTGATGGAAGGAAATTTCCCGGAGACGGAAGACGAGATTGCGATTGACCGTATGCACGCGGACAATGCTGGAATCGAAGTGGGCGACACGATTAGAGCCGACGGGCATCCCTTTCAGGTCGTCGGACTGATTGCCTATGTCAACTATGCCACGCTTCACGAGAAAAATACGGATCTGATATTTGACGCGATAAAGTTTGATGTGGCGATGGTGACGGAAGAAGGTTTCGACCGCCTGCACCAGACGATTCACTACACCTACGCATGGCAGTATGCGAAGCAACCGGCGGACGACAAGCAGGAGAAGGCTTTTTCCGATGATTTCTTAAAAGCCCTGCTCACACAGACCGTCGTCGGAGACAATGAGATCGAGGACTATCTTCCGGGATATGCGAATCAGGCGATTCACTTTGCCACCAACGATATGGGTTCCGATGAGGCGATGGGCGGAGTGCTTTTAGACATTCTGATTGTCATTATCGCGTTTATCTTTGCGGTCACGATCAGCAATACGATTGTGAAAGAGTCTCACACGATCGGTACGCTGCGCGCTTCCGGGTACAGCAGGGGCGAACTGGTCAGGCATTACCTTTCCATGCCCGTCATTGTGACCTTTTTTGCGGCGGGAGTGGGAAATATACTCGGATATACCGTATTTAAAAATGTGGTGGTATCTATGTATTATAACAGTTACAGCCTGCCCGCCTATGAGACCGTATGGAATCCCGAAGCTTTCTATAAGACCACGGTGATTCCGGTCGTCTTAATGTTCGTGGTCAATCTGGCCGTGATTGTTAAGATGATGTACCATACGCCCTTGCAGTTTTTGCGGCATGATTTGAAGAAGACGAAGCGCAAAAAAGCGGTGCGGCTTCCGAATTGGAAGTTTTTCAGCCGGTTCCGCCTGCGTATTATGTTTCAAAATGCGCCGAATTATATCATTCTCTTCTGCGGGATCGCTTTTATTATGGTGATGCTCGCCATGGCGGTAGGAATGCCGGATACGCTCAAATTTTACAAGAAAAATGCGGCGGACATGATGTTTACTAAATATCAATATGTGCTGAACTCCTATGAGGACGAGGAGGGAGATGTGATTACCACCGGAAACGGTGATGCCGAGAAATTCAGCATGTATTCTCTGCAGAAAAAAGGTGGCGAACTCGACGAAGAAATTTCCATATACGGAATATCGGATGGAAGCAGATATGTCAAAATCGACGGCTTGGAAGAATTGGGAGAAAATGAGGTATATATTTCCCGCTCTTTCGGGGAGAAATATGAGCTAGAAATCGGGGACAGCGTGCTTTTGGATGAAAAATATGAAAATAAACAGTATCAGCTCAAAGTGGCGGGGATTTATGAGAAATGCCTGACACTTGCCGTTTTTATGCCGATCGATCACTACCGGGCAATGTTTGGGCAGGATGGGGAAGCGTTCAGCGGCTATCTGTCTGATTCCGAAATCACGGATATTGAGGAGACGGATATTGCCACGGTCATTACCGAACGCGACATTACCAAGATGTGCGACCAGCTTGACCATTCCATGGGAGCTTATATGCAGTACTTCCAGTATTTGTGCATTCTGCTGTCGGCGGTGCTCATCTATCTGCTCACGAAGATCATCATTGAGAAAAACGAGAATGCCATATCCATGACGAAGATATTAGGGTATGAGAATCGGGAGATTGCGGGTCTGTACCTACTTTCGACGACGCTATTCCTGATCGTGGCGGATATGATCAGCGTTGCGATCGGCGCGTTTGTCATGGCGCAGGCATGGAAGGCGATTATGTTTGGTTACAGCGGATGGTTCACATTCGTGATTGAGCCGGCTGGGTATGCCAAGATGTTTACGTTTGTGCTGATCGGCTATCTGATCGTTATGGTTTTTGATTTTAAGAGAATCAAGAGGATACCGATGGATGAGGCTTTGAAGAATGTGGAATGAAACCCTCAAAATGAGGGGTAAAATGTATTGACTAACCCTTGTTTTGAGGGTATAATACAAAAATAAACGGAAATACTATCAGTAATATTGTTTTTGTGTTTTCTATAAGTATAACCAGAAACCGGCAAATTGTACGGACGATCAGATTGTGGAGTGATATCATATGATTAAATTTGCAGTTTCCGATGCCGTGACAGGCAAAGAAGTGAAAACGATCCGCCGCAAGTTAGAATTGACACAGGCGGAGTTTGCAGGACTTGCCAACGTGTCACTAAAAACCGTCGAGCGCTGGGAGACAGGGGAGAAAGAGATAACCGGACCGATCGTAACCTTAATGAAAATTTTAAATGAATATCCACAGATCGGGGAGAGGCTGGTCATTCCGGAACAGTCTTATCCTCTGCGTCTTTGGTACATGTCTGGAGATAAAGTGTGCACGATCATCGATGTGGACGAACGCGGCAGAAGAATCAAAATCTATAATTATACAAATGATTACATCTGTCGTGCATTTGGAAGAATAGAACAGCCTACTTTTGAGGAATATGAGGCATTTTTGGAATCAAGGTGTTTTCCGAGAAGCAGGGATAAAATGAAACTGGTTTTAGAAGAGCTGGGACTCCCTTTTTATGACCCGTTTCTGATCGTTGAAAAGACGGAAGGAAGAATGGCGGAAGATGATTTCTGGATACGAATAGAAAGGCGTCAAAATGATTGAATTGTTTGAGCAGGATAGGAAGACCGAGGCACGGCAGTCCTCGAAAGGGAATCAGCTAAAATGGGAGAACGGCGGTATCTGGTACAAAGCTGATTATACAGGTTATGAGGGCTTGGCAGAATATATAATATCAGGACTGCTTTCTTATAGTGATCTGACACCGGCGGAATATGTGGTTTACCACACAGAGGAAATCCGATACAAATATAATAGGTATCGAGCCTGTAAAAGTGATAATTTTCTGCCGGAAGGCTGGAAGCTGATCACACTGGAAAGATTATTCCAGAGTATATATGGCGAAAGCCTGAATAAGTCTATTTATACGCTCAACGAATATTCCGGTCGGATTCGTTTTTTGGTGGAGCAGACGATCAGGATAACCGGACTGGAAGATTTTGGCACTTATTTATGTAAACTGCTGACGATTGATGCATTATTTTTAAATGAGGATCGGCATACACATAACATAGCGGTATTGTTAGATGATGCAGGTGAATACCATTATTGTCCAGTTTTTGATAACGGTGCGGCGCTGCTGTCAGATACTACGATGGATTACCCGCTTCAAGGAGAAATAGATGCGTTAATAAGTGAGGTGAAGGCAAAAACTTTTTGCAGGGATTTTGATGAACAACTGGATCTGGCAGAGCAGATTTACGGGCAGCATATACATTTCACATATACGGAAAAAGACATTGATAGGCTTTTGGCAGATGAACCATATTACCCGCAGGAAATCAAACAGAGAGTCAAGGCAGTTCTTATGTACCAGAGAAGAAAATATCAGTATTTGTTTGCAAAGTGAACGGATTCATATTTCTTGAAAAAATTATTTGACTTTTTCAAAATCCATATGATAGAATCCTTAAGGCAAAAATAAAAAAGAAAAATACATGATGACACAGGTAGCGAACCGCGCGTAAATCCGATTACGGAACATGGTAACAAATTCGTATTTGGGGTGCATAGGTCTACCTGTGTTCTTTGTGTACCAAAAGGAGGAAAAAATTATGCCCGAAAATCAATTTGAAAGAATGGCGTTTGCCTTTCTGACCGTTCTCGTAACGGTTCACGCTTATGTATTTTATAGTCTCTATGTAATCAATGGTTCCGTGCTAATGCAGGTCACGGGAGCCGATTCCGTGATTCATGCGATTCATGCGCAGGGCGGAGTCTGTATGTTTGGAAGAATGCTGCCGATCTGGGCGATCGTTTTAATCGAGTTCGTTTTTGCCTATGGCTTGGAATGCCTTATGGGAAGCCCGTACTCGTTCAAATTCGCCTGTAGAAATTTTGAATTAGGGAAAACCCATCCGGTCATCTTTGAGAGCGCGGTCATTTGTGCCACGGTGGGGTTGATGTGTCCGGTTATGAGCTTTTTGGCGGCGTGCTTCTATTATCCCTATTATGCGGGATTTAACCTTTTTACACTGTTGGCAAATTGGCTGAAACTGGTGTGCCTCAATTTCCCGTTTGCGTTTTTTACGCAGTTATTCTTTATACAGCCGCTTATCCGGACCGTATTCAAATTTTTGTTTCGGAGGAATAAGTATGAAAATGTACTTCTTAACCATGCAGGCATAGATTGACAAAAAGCTGGTAATAACCCTGTCGGAGTCCGGCTTATGCGGATTAATCGGCGGAAACTCTAAAGAATATGGACTTTACACATTGTGTATTGATTGTTATAATGAAAATGTTATAGCAATCAGTACTCATAGAAAGAGGTGATCGTATGGGGCTGACGAACAAACAGTTTCAAGGTTTTGTCAGGCTTACTTTAGCACAGATTGAACGTGCTTTGAAAGAAACACCGGACAATAAGGAACTGCAGGTGCTGAAAGATATTTTTCAAAACATGTTGGAAGACGGCAATTAATAGTGCAAAGCCATTCACAATCTGTTCACACATGAAACAACAACCTCTTAGAAAACGTATTGCGGTATTCACTGGGCGAAAGCCCGGTGATTTTTTTGTATGTCCGCGAGAAATTATGGCTGTCCGGAAATCCTAATTCTTTGGCGATCTCAGTAATGGATTTGTTCGTGTCGGTCAGCATATAGCTCGCCGTTTCCATTTTGGTCTTTAAAATATATTGCTTCAACGGAATACCGCAGACTTCCGCAAAACGGTGAGAGATATATTTCTCATTATATCCGAATGCGGCGGCGATCTCCGAGATCTTGATGTTTCGGGAAATATTCGTCTTGATATAATCCATGATATCATAATAAATTTGCTTCTGGTTTTCTGTGCGGCTTTCCACGGGCGGCACAAACGTAAGCTGCCCGAAAAGCTCCGTCAGAATGCTTGTGGACATGGCATCCAATGCAATCGCTGGATATTTACTCTTGGCGATATCCTGTAACTGTTTCATCAGGATTACGACCCTCTCTGGCTTTGGTATAGTTCCGGTCTGGGGAAGTGTAAAAAAGCGGTCGGGGGGGGGTAAAACGGTGTCAGGCGTAAGGACAAGCGGTAAGCCATCCGGCTGTGTCTTAAAGTGGAGCCAGTAGAAAGAGCAGTAGGCAGGCTTAAACCCCTGCCGCCATGAGGAACTGGGCGGAAGCAGTAGATATTCGCCATTTTTGACAATGAAATTTTCGTTATTGTAGTTCAGATACAGAATGCCTTCCGTCATGACGATCAGCTCATAATCGGTCAGTTGGAAAGTCTGGTGTTTCCATTCTGCAGAAGGCGCTTTGAATTTGCCGGTCAATTCATAGCTGAAAAGTTGTTTTGCTGGTAAACAAAGAATGTTCATACTCTTTTCCCCCATTATGTAGCATGACATACGATTGTGATGATATATCTATCAAAATGATATTATACCAAATTGAGCCATTGAAAAATAAAGTATGCGCAAAATGCACATGATTTATACTTCGTAAAGGATGAATATAGGAAAATATAACAATAAACGACTGAAAAAGTGAATATCAATAAGTTTGATTTCGTATCAAAAACATAGAAGATTGAGGTGTCAAAAAGAAAGAAACAGAAAAACGACACCGAATGTATAGATGTGATATTTACGATAAGAACGGCTAGTGTTATTTTGGTTTTACAGTCAAGTTGCACGAAGAAAAAATAGAAACCATATTTGAATATGCAAAAATGCTCAATTATTAACAATGATAGAACGGCTTACATATCCAAAATGCACAAAGTGTACAAAGTGCGAAAACTTGCTGAAATTCGCAATAAAGCGAAAACAAAAACGAAAGGAAGGATAGTTTATGAGAAAGAGAGTACTAGCAATGCTGCTTTCCGTTACCATGGTTGCATCCATACTTGCAGGATGCGGCGGCAGTTCTGACGGGGCAGCAGACAACAGCGCGGCTTCGACGGATACGTCTGGCGGCGATGCGGCTCCTGTAGCAGACGCATCGGGTGATGCAGCTCCGGCGGCATCGGGAGATACTGTTCCACTGAAAGCGTTGTTCATCGCTCATCCGCTTACCAAAGATGTAAACGAGATGCAGTGGCTTGCAGAAGTGGAAGCAGAAGCAGGCGTGGAGATCGAATGGGAAGTGATCAGGGCAGACTGGGATACCGTGAAGTCAACCAGATTCGCGGCTGGCGACATTCCGGATCTTCTCTTTAATGCAACCGTTGATGATGATTATACGAAGTACAATGGATTGTTCTTGGATATGACTCCGTATCTGACAGAGGAGTTGACACCGAATATCGTTGCGATGTTTGAGGAAGAGCCGGATACGAAGGTGCTTGCAACGACCATGGAAGGCAAGATTTACGCAACGCCGAAATTCCAAGGCAAGTGGCCGTCAACCAACACAGTAATGTTTATCAACCAGAACTGGCTTGACAATCTTGGTCTTGAGATTCCGACAACTTATACCGAGTTTAAGGATGTATTGATGGCATTCAAGGAGCAGGATGCAAACGGCAACGGTGATCCGAGCGATGAGATTCCGCTTGACTACAATGCATACGGCGGCAACAATGCATGGTTTAACAGCGCATATTCCTTAACCAACCTGTTAGGTTCCCTCGGAATCCAGCTTACCAACTGGGGAACCGATGCATACTTTGCAGAGGACAGCCAGATTAAGTGCTACGCGATTGATGAGAGATACAAACTGTTCATGAAGTATATGGCAGATCTGTATTCCAACGGTCTGATCAACGAAAATGCTCTGACCAATGACTACTCCGCATTCCAGTCCCTTTCCAGAGGCAACGAGGCAGGGGAAGCGATTGTAGGATGTGTGTTCGGCTGGGAAGAGACCGATAAATTTGGACCTGATTTATACAGCCAGTACGTGCCTGTTCCGGCATTGGATTATGATATCGACTGCGAGCCGGGCACCTATGACACGAGATGGAGAGACGACTATTCAGGACTTAACATGTCCAGCAACAGAGTTTGTATAAGCGCGAACTGCTCGAATCCGGAAGCGGCTATGAGATTTATCGATCGTTTCTATGACCAGACACATTCCGTAGAGTCCCTTTTCGGTGGTGTGACAGACGGATGTATCGAAGTGACAGGCGACAATAGCTACAAGGTACTTGACCCGCTTGATCCGGATACCGATGCAGGTACATGGAAATGGACCAGCACTTTTGCAGATAACGGTCCGATGTACATCAGAAGAGCAAGCGAGATCGAGATGGCGCAGGATATGACCTATGCTTTGGAGGAAAGAGAAGCTTACAATGATACCATCGCGAAGGCAAGCACATCCGATACTTATCCGCAGATGTTCATGAAGTATTCGGAAGAAGATTTGAATACGATGGCTCTGACACAGGCGAACATCAACAATATCATTGATAACCAGTGGTCACTGTGGATGACAGGCGAGCAGGATATCGATTCTACATGGGATTCCTATGTTGCAAGCGTTGAGGGCGCAGGACTTTCACAGGTTCTTGAGATTCGTCAGAAAGCATTTGATGAATATTTGAAGAGTGTACAATAGTCTCTAATGAAGAGGAGTGACGGAGAGGTGCATGCAAGTATCTCTCCGTTTCCTTTTCTTAGGGAAGTAAACTGAATGGGAAGGGAGAATCGAGTATGAGTAGTAAGAATCAAACTGCTACGGTCAATAAGAGTTTTGGATTTCGGACGAAAAAATATTGGGAACATAACTGGCAGCTCTGGCTGATGCTTTTGCCTGCTATGCTATATATATTGGTATTCTGCTATGTGCCGATGTACGGCATACAACTTGCGTTCCGCGAGTACAGTTTCCAGACGGGCATCACGGGCGGCAAGTGGGTCGGCATGAAATATTTCAAACAGTACTTTGAAAGTCCGATGTTTTTCACCACTTTGAAGAATACATTTATCATCTCCTTCTGGAGTATCGTTGTGGGATTCCCCGCGCCGATCATTCTGGCGATGATTATCAACCAGCTCCGCAATAAAAAATGGAAAAAGGTAGTGCAGACGACAGTCTATATCCCTTACTTTATTTCCACGGTTGTTATGGTGTCCATGATCAACGTTATGTTTGCCAACAACAGCGGCGTTGTGGGTAACTTCTTAAAGGCGATCCACTTGGTAGCGGCTGACACAAACATTCTCGGTAAGGAATCGGCTTTCGTGCCGCTGTATGTCCTCACCGGTGTCTGGCAGGCGATGGGGTGGAACAGTATCATTTACATAGCCGCGCTTTCTTCTGTGGATACACAGTTATACGATGCATGTAAGATCGACGGAGCGAACCGCTGGCAGACGATGATCCACATTGATTTCCCGGCAATCGTGCCGACAATCATGATTCTGCTGATTATGAATATGGGAAATATCTTAAATGTCGGTTTCGATAAAGTATACCTGATGCAGAACAGCTTGAACCTTGGTATTTCGCAGGTTATCTCCACATACGTTTACTCGGTCGGTGTCAAATCGTCGCAGTTCTCGTTTGGTGCTGCGGTCGGTTTGTTCAATACGCTGGTCAACTTCTTCTTCCTGGTGGTGACGAACTGGATATCCAAACGTTCTACAGGAACAGGATTGATGTAAGGAGGGATTGCTATGGAAAAAACAGTTCAACAGAAAACCAGTACTGTAGACCGTATTTTCGGTATTGCGGTAGTTGCTTTAAGCATTCTTATCTTTTTAATTATTTTGTACCCGCTGTGGTTTATCGTGATTGCGTCCATTAGTAATTCCAATCTGGTCAATTTGGGGCAGGTCACATTTTTGCCGAAGGATATCCGTTTCTATGGCTATCAACAGATCATTGACGATTCCAGAATCTGGAAGGGCTATTTGAATACGTTGATCTACGTGGTAGTCGGAACTACGCTTAACATGGTTGTCACTATGCCGGCGGCATATGCGTTATCCAGAAGAGGATTTAAAGCGCGTAACAAAGTTATGTTTTACTTTGTATTTACGATGTTTTTCAGCGGCGGTCTGGTACCGACTTACATGACAATCAGTTCATTGAATCTGATCTCGACCAAGACGATTCTTATTATTTTCGTGGCGGTCAATACATACAATCTGATCATTGCCAGAACATTCATAGAGAGTTCCATTCCGGAAGATTTGTATGAGGCGGCGGTTTTAGACGGATGTTCGCATTTTTCTTATTTTATGAAAGTGGTCATTCCGCTCTCCAAGGCAGTCAATTCCGTTCTGATCCTGTATTATGCTGTTTACCACTGGAATGATTATTTCAATGCGTTGGTTTATAACAGCAAGGCGGACAATGCACCTTTGCAGATTGTGCTCCGTGAGATCTTATTGCTCAATCAGGCTTTTGCCAGCGGCAACGGCGGCGTGCAGGGCGGTTACGGCCAGTCTTCCGCAGATCAGGTCAAATATGCGGTTATCATCGTATCGACGCTCCCGATCCTGTGCGTATATCCGTTCGTGCAGAAGTACTTTGAGAAGGGTGTCATGATCGGTGCGGTGAAAGGTTAATAGCACATTGGAAACAAGGATGTGTAGGAGGAAGCAGGACGGTGTTTCTGGAAAATTATAAGGAGCTTTTATAATAAATGGGAAAACTTAAGAATTTTAACTATCAGAATGTAGAATTGCTTGACAGTCATTGGAAAGAGCAGCGCACAGAACTGATCGAGACTTATCTTGGACTGGAAAATGACGATCTGCTTCACTATTTTAGGAAACTGGCGGACATTCCGGACGACAGCAACGGCTTAGTTGGCTGGTATGGAAATAATGCGTCTACCTTCGGTCAGAAGTTAGGCGCGTTCGCCAAATTGTATCTGGTGACAAAAGACGAGCGGCTTAAGAAGAAAGCCTATGCGCTCGCGGACGGCTGGGGCATATGTGCCGCAGCGTCCGACCGGGTGATCGATGTTAACGATACCTATGTCTATGACAAGTTGATGGGCGGATTCTTAGATATGCTGGAATATCTGGACTATGAGCCGGCACGCGAATATATCCTGCGTCTGACGCGCAGTGCGGCGAAGCGTTTCCGTAGGGAAGTAGGACGGGATGGACTGCAGGTTATGGAACCGGGCATGATCGAGTGGTATACGCTGCCGGAGCAGCTCTATCGCGCGTGGACGCTGACCGGCGAACAGCTTTACTTTGATTTTGCCAGAGAGTGGGATTACCCTTATTTCTGGGATAAACTGAACAGCCATGATTTTAAGGTGGGACCTCGCCACGCATACAGCCATATCAACAGTCTGTCCAGCGCGGCGAGAGCGTACATGGCGACCGGTGATGAGCAGTATTTGTCCGCCATGGAGATTGCCTATGAGGAAATGCTAGAAAATCATACGTTTGCCACGGGCGGCTACGGTCCGGCGGAATGCCTTTTTCCCGATGAGGAGGGATATCTTGGCGATTCCCTCAAAGCGAACTGGGCGGAGGATAAGATTCACGAGACATACCGAAATTTCGGTGACTCGATCCGCACAAGGGATGACAAGTGGGGCAGCTGTGAGGTTTCCTGCTGTAGCTGGGCGGTGTTTAAGCTGTGCAATTATTTGCTGACGCTGACCGGAGAGGCGAAGTATGGCGACTGGGCGGAGAAACTGCTCTATAACGGTTGCGGAGGTCAGCCGCCTGTGACCAAAGACGGTAAGGTTATGTACTATGCCGACTATTTTATCAACGGCGGCTTGAAGTCTGTCGAGGACGGCAGAATGCATGACAACGGATGTTCCTTTGAATGGCAGTGTTGCACGGGCACTTATCCGCAGGATGTGGCGGAGTATGCCAACATGCTCTATTATTTTGACGGAGATGGACTTTATGTAAACCAATATCTTGCCTCGAAAGTAAATTTTAAGGTGGCGGGAGCAGATTATACACTAGAGAATCAAAGTTTTTATCCGAAGGAAAAGACGCTTCGGTTTATGCTTCACGGAGAGAGGGCGGGTAAATTGGCCATCCGTTTTCGTGTGCCTTCGTGGGCGCGTGGGACAAACACCGTGAGTATTAACGGAGAGCACGTCCTGGTGCAGGCTGAGCCGAATACATGGCTTACATTGGAAAGGGAGTGGCAGGATCAAGATGTAGTCGAAATTCAATATGAGTTCGTCCTGCGTTTTGAACCGGTCGATACCTACGCGCCGCAGGTTGCTGCGCTGGTATATGGACCGGTGGTGCTTGTGGGCGACAAGATGACGCTCTATGCGGGAGATATAGAACATCCGCAGGATTGGATCGAGCCGATTCAGAAAGACGGTTATTCCTTTGCCTTCCGCACGAAGCCAGGGCATGTGAAGCCGTTTGAACATCTGACGAGGGAATTTTATCCATACTATGAGGTGCCTCAGATGGAATGGTATTATATGTATAACAGGATTATGGAAGAGTGATTTGTTGAATGCGACGCGTCTGATATATAAGGACGCGCCGTTTGCTATACTGATTCGGGTGTCAGAAGGTCTATCGTATCAGTAGTGAAGGCAGATTGCACAAAAAGTTCTCTT